>NZ_JARVCN010000268.1:0-4326 GCF_038442745.1 Crocosphaera sp. Alani8 | reverse complement strand
TCTTGAACACATTATAACTTAATTCTGCCTACATTTTAGATGCGTTTGCCCTGTTAACCAACCCCCTTCCCTTCATCATCTCCTTAGCCATAGCATCCCATTGACGAGCTTTATCGTGGTCTTTGGGAGTATCCTCTAATTCAGCAATTTCAGGCAAATGCTCTGATAACCAGGTCTTTAGCCATTCAGTTCGCCCTTGGGCAATTGCACCAGTTAAATCAATCTCTGATTCTCTTTGGCAAAAATGAATCAGACTATTAATGTCAGACATGAGTATAAGTTAAACTCTGTTATTATTATACTTGATTAATGAGTATAAGTAAAGGTATGGGTCTGAAAAACTATTGTTATTGTTGATGTTCTCGAGGTAATAAAGGAACAATATAGTCGTGTAAAGTTGGTAAATTAACTGTAATGACTGTCCAAACTTCTTCTAAATCAACTTCATCATATTTATGACTAATAATGTCTCGCATACCAGCTATTTGTTTCCAAGGAATTGTAGAGTGTTCTTGCCTAAACTCTGGTGATAGTCTTTTCGTTGCTTCTCCAATAATAGTAATCCTTCTTAAAATAGCATCCTGTTTTTCTGGATTATTTTGTAATTGCTCATAATTAATATTAGCCGTGTATTTGAAAACTAAAAGAATAGATTGATAAATATCTAATAGAGTTCCTAAATCACGCACGATAAAGAACCTCACAGGAATTAAGAATAGAGGATCGTTTAATCCAATTATAACTATTTTCGATACTGGTTTTGCTAATTAAATCCACAGGACGACGAAAAAGATTCTCGAATTTGTCTTTGAGTTGAACTTTCTCTAACAATCCTCTAGGGGCATCAGGAAGATAAGTAATCAGTACGTCAACGTCACTATTGGAAGAAAAATCATCTCTTAAAATTGACCCGAAAACAGCTAATTCAGCGATTAAATTAGATTGGCAAAACTGTTTTAACTTCTCAGAATCGACTTGTAATCGTTGATATATTTCAGGTTGCGTAAGATTTTTGGTAAGATCAGAAGACATAATCATCCATTAATAAAAAGTATAAGTAAGAACTAATTGTGAGTATGAGTATAAGCGAATAATGAGTATAGGTAACAAGTTTCGGAGGTAACATGATAAGGGGGTGAATTTTTCTATTTTTATACTCATCTCTGAATCATCTCAGGGTAACTAACGCCCCTTAAACTTTTAGCCTATAAAACGCTTATTGAGGGGTCTATGGGACTATAAGTAGGGTTATTGCCCTCTTAAAACAACCAATTAATTTTTATTTAATTGTCAATCTTCGGTTAATTATCTATCCCTATTATAACATTATTTCTCTTTAACTTTGCTTAAACATGAGTATGAGTATAGGAATATTAAATGCGAGTATGAGTATAACGATTTCCTCATTTTGAGTATGGCTATGTCATAAATCAGGCTGAGGGCTAAAACCCTTATCTATCGAGGATTCTAGCCTATTAATTTAACACAGATGCAGTGGTGAAGAGTGAAAAGGATGCGTAAGCAATCGCGCAGTGCCACTCCGCGATCGCCTTTTATTTATCGCTCTGTGGGTTGAAGGGACTCTAAATCACTCACTTAACCCTTAAATAACTGCTGATTACTTATATCTGATTGTCAATGTTCCTATTTCAACTTATCCTTATTATGCCTCATTCTCTCAATCTCTTCCTTCTCCTGTCTCTTTTCTATTCTCAACCTTCTGTTATTCATACTTAATTATGGTAGTCCCTACAAATTAGTGGAGGTAAGGAATTCATGGGCATTAGGAGCGATAGGAGTGACTATTAAATCTCGCCACTCTAAGTATTAAGTCAGAGAAATAAAGTGAGAAATAGGCTGGTCATGTTTAGCATTATGACGTACAGAAAGTTGATGATAACGATGATGTTGTTCAAGATCAACAGAGCGAGATCTAAGGTATTCTTGAAGGAATTTACCAGCGACTTGAAAGCCAGAAGAACGGATTAAATCAGCTACCATAGGGTTAGAAATATACCATTTTTCCCTCTTAGTACGTAAAGGGTCATTATTATAAGTTTTAATAGCATTAATGGCACGGTCAACAGTGTCCGCTCTAGGATCGAGATCGAGATCAACAACAGGTTTAGAACGAGGTGTTTTTGAAGATGTATCAGAGGACTTGTTACTGTTTTGATTAGGATTAAGAAGGGTTTTAAATTGTTCTATGATAGCTTCAAGTTCAGCAACTTTATTCTGTGCGTCGTCCCGTTGAGATTTAGTATCAGAAAGCTTTTGCTCAAGTTGTTGAACATTAGTATTAAGGGTTTCAATTTGTAGATGAAGTTCTTTATTTTCCTCAGACAAATTAGGATTATATGGAGCCGAACCTCGTTCATTAGCTAACTGTAACTGTTCAGATAAAAAAGCCACCTGTTTAGATTTATCCTCAATTAAAGTATCTTTCTGGGCCAGTAAAGCGTCTTTACCTTCAATGATAGCTTGATACTTTTCCTTGTTACTCTCTACAGCTAAATCATACTGTTGTTTCAACATGGTCATCATGAGTTCGTAGTTAATATGCTCTGTCATCTTTGTTTTGGGTTCACTGGGTTCACTTTTGTCATTCAGTTGATTCGTGGGAATAACGGTGGGTGAGAATTGTATGTTATCTTTAATATCTTTGTCATTATCCTTGTCGCTATCTTTGTTGGAGAAAGCTGACAGAACAGAGACATCACTCCTCGATAATTTAATACCGTTTTGGTCAGGGAGGCGATCGCTAATGAGATAGTCGTCATAATGAGGGCGTGAGGTATAAGAACGAACCTTACCATTAGCATTGATGGAGAAATGCCCTTGAATTTCAGCCTTGAAGCGGTGAGTGGGGACTGTAGAAGGTTTATAAAAGTAAGAGGCAATCTCAGCATAAACAGCGCGAAAAATGTGAGTATAAAGTTTTTCCCCAGAATCATTATCGGCTTCTCGTCCTGGGATTAAGTCTTTATAATGACGACGAACGGCCTTGGGTACATCCTCGTATCGTCGGTTAATAGCCTGTTTAAGTTGACGTTCTGAAGAGGCTTCGTTCATAAGGTCATCAATATGCCAAACATCACGGAGATGAGCGATCGCTTTCAAAACTAAGGGGGCTTCAATCAGTGTAGGGATTTCTAAAGGTGGCATCAAGCTACTTTTCTTGACCGGTTCAGAAAACCATAGAGAATAAGGGGTACACTCTTCAAACTGGGAAATAAGAATCTCACTAATCCTACGACCAATGAGAACCGCTAAGCCGGCCGCCACTTCATTGGGGTCATTGCTTTCAATCAGAGAAGCTGCCTTATCAACTAGAGCGATCGCGTCTGCTCCTGAAAAGAACTTAGTTTGTCGTTCATCGGTTTTCTGTAATTGTTCAATATTTAATTGAGTATAAGTAGAAGAAGATAAAAGGACGTAAGGATGAGCAATAGCAGGATGTTGAGGGTGATATTGCCGGAGAACGAATGCAACTTGAGAACGAACATTCTTTTGTTGTGACGGGGTGACAAGTTGGCGATTAGATAAAGTATCCTCTAGTTTATTAGCAAATTCAACAGCCTTATCCTCCCAGTTGGGAGTATCGGGGGTTAAATGAGCAACTAGGGGGATATTCTCCTCTAAAAAATCATTTAACCATTTAGTTTTTACCCCATCAAAGTTAGCCATGATTGTAGTTATCTATATCCTTATCTTTAGTATAGCAAATGGGGAAAAGAAATTCTAGTAAAAGATAAAGAAAGTCGAGAAAAAGTGGAGAATGTCATAAAATAGAAACAGCCCCCTAAAAAGTAATCAGGGGACAGAAAAAAATACATATATTAGGAGTATAACTCATGAGTCAAACACCAATTAAAGTCGATTATCCCATACAAGAACTATTGAAGGATATTAATAGTAAGTTGGATAAAATAGATGAAAAATTTGAGTCTAAATTTGAGAAAGTAGAGGTAAAATTAGATAAAATTGAAGAAAGATTGACTAAAGTAGAGGTAGGGCAAGCAAAATTAACAGAGAAAGTAGAAGGCATCGATAGTAGGCTAAAAAAGGTGGAAGGAACCCAAACAAGCCAGGTATGGGCATTAATCGTATTAGTCGCAGGAGCTATATTGACAACAGGATTTAAAACCTTCTTTGGAGGCAATCCCTAAATTAACGTGGGTTAGGGGTTCGGAGGTGCGGACTTAAAATATTATTTGCGACCTAACCGTCGTCGCATGGTGAGTCCAGTGGGGTCTTGGCGGTTCCTGTCGACCTGAGTTCGATGTAAGCAGGAGCCATAAATTCCTAAAAAATTAAGGATAATCT
>NZ_JARVCN010000267.1:0-4339 GCF_038442745.1 Crocosphaera sp. Alani8 | reverse complement strand
GCTGGTTTGTCCTGCGATAGCAAGATAAGTCTATGAAGGAAGAATCCCCCGAATTTTATTCGTGGGGAGTGTCAAGACCAAACACCTCAATAAATGCACACTTAACATCTACACCCGCATACAATATACCATAACTCTGATTAGGACCATCGAAACGTCCTCTGCCGCTCCTATCGAAATAGAGACTAGAAGTATAAGGTTTTCCACTACTACTGTTTGCAAGATTCAATCTATACAAAGGTTGATTTGCTCTAATCGTAAAACAAGGAAGAGAAACCTCATGAAAGTCTCTTGGAGGTTGAGGAAAGCGATCCATAATCGAGATAACACAGGCCTTAACATTTCAGATATTGTGGCAAATTTTGTCTAAATTCAACCTAATCTATCCACAACTACATTATGATGCAGAATGTTCCCCATAACAAGAAGCTGCCCAATTAACTCGCTTAATTTCACCCTCTCTTAGCATTTCCAAAGCAGTTTTGCCATCTAAGCGTACATCACCTGTGAGCATGAATATGATTACTGTCCAAACTCCATCGTCTTTGAGTTGGGACAAAACTTTATCTAAACCGGGTAGAATCTTACCATCAACAAATTGCCAAGCAGGGTAAAGGTACTGATTATCAACCTCTACAGCAATGATATCACCATTATCTCGCATTCGGTCCAAATCCTGAGACTTACAGTTCAATTTCTCACAAACTTCGCTTTCCTTAAGAGTTCCCCCTTCTTTTGCTAACAATTTTTTCTTCGCTCCCTCTCCCCTACTGATAGCTTCTTGTAAAGTAGCCTTTATTTTGTCTGATTGGTCTTTATCTTTTAAGAGGAATTCCACTCGTGCCATGTTACTTAACTAAAGGATTTATAATACTTTAACCAATAAATCTTGGTTGTAATCGATTTATAATGCTAATTTAATCAATAAATTTTGGTTATCTCTACCAACTTTTGTTGGTGGTAAGTGTATCATACATAATTGTCAATATCCATAATAGATAAAATGGATTTAAGGTTAATTACTATATTTAGACTATAGCTGATGATATCAGAACTTAAACGAGCAAAAAAAGTAGCTAACATTCACGGCCTCAATATACAGGAGATAGAATATTTGTTAGAAGCAATAGAAACAGTTTTTCAATGTCACATATCTGAGAAGTATAAAGCAATTTTTTATTTAGCGACAACTGGCCTATATTTAGCAGAAGATATGGCTAATATATATGATCATAGTCCAAAAAATATTAATGGAGATTTTAATAAAAATCTAGGGCAGTATCTCAAAGTATATTTGGAGTTAGAGGATAGTGATCGAGTGGGGATAACTTCTCTAAGGCGAATTATGTTTAAACAAGGATATTTCCAAGACGATATTGCAAAAATGTCTAGGGAAAGCTATCCTAACAATTTTGGCGATCGCACTCATTGATTGAGTTAGAAACTGTTATATTAAGAATTGTAAAGATTATACTTAATAAGAAAAATAGAGAAATGTCAGAGACAATTGTATTAGGTGGCGGCTGTTTTTGGTGCGTCGAGTCGGTTTATCAAAATGTTGGAGGGGTAGAAAAGGCTGAATCCGGTTATGCTGGAGGAGACACAAAAAACCCAACCTACGATCAGGTTTGTGGAGGTAGAACAGGACACGCAGAAGTGGTTAAAGTCACCTTTGACCCTCAAAAGATTTCCCTAACGGAAATATTAGAAATCTTTTTTATTGCCAGTCATGATCCTACCACATTAAACCGACAAGGAAACGATGTCGGAACCCAGTACCGTTCCATTATTCTCTGGGACTCACAAGAGCAACTGGAAACCTCCAAAAAAGTTATTGAAAGGCTCAATGGAGAAGACGTTTTTAAAGGAAAAATTGTTACAGAATTAAAGCAATTGACCGATTATTATCCTGCAGAAGAGTATCATCAAAACTACTTCAAAAAGCATCCCAACCAACCTTATTGTGTATTTAGTATTCCCCCTAAACTAAGCAAGCTTAAGAAGTATTTTCCCGAGAAAATATTAGCCTAATTTTAATTTGAGAGGCAGGAAACTTTGGCTATATCCCTGTCTCTTTGAGAATTACTCGTTGTTGTCAGAAGAAGAAAAAGGTAAGAGTTTCTGGGGAGATATAGGGGAAACAGGGGGAGGAGGAACAGGCCCAAATAACTCGGGAGTGGACAAAGGTAATTCATAGTCAGCCACAACTTCCCGCAGTTGACTAACTCGAAAAACCAGTTTAAACCTTTTCCCTAATTCTTTTTTAATTAATTTTTCCACTAAACCAACCTGGGTAGGGGTAATAGGATTTTTAGTATTTTCTTGAACTGTGACCAAAATAATAGGATAATCCTTGCTCCACGGGAAAGTTGGCCATTGAACATTTAGAGCTACTAACTCGCTTTGTTGACCAACCGTTACGGTTTTATTTTGTAAGAGGGTGATAATTTTTCCTTCAAACTTTTCTTGTCGGAGAAGATTTCCAAAACTAATAAATAAAGGAAATACTAAGATTCCTGTTAGGATAGTAAACCCACTCAAAGCTTGACTGGTTTGACCGTAATTAAGGTAATAACCACCAAGGATAAAAACAACAATACAGGATAGGGTAATGCCTAATAAGTTGGTGAGATACAACAAAAATGCCCCACTAGCCAAAGGTAAAGCCTTTTGAGATAGGGAGATACCCACAACACAGAGAGGGGGCATCAAAGCCACAGAAATAGCTGTTCCTGCCAAAGCATCGCTAAGTTTACGGCGGATTTTTGCGAAACCACTAATGCCTCCGGCTGCCACAGCTACCCCTAAATCTGTTAAAGTAGGCTCAGTTCTTGTTAGAATTTCAGGGCCAAAAGAAGCCTCTGGTAGAGCAAAAAACCCCCCAACCAGACCAGAAATAATAATAGCCGTCATAGTCCCTATAATTAGGGTGATAAGACTATTTTTGACCAAAAGGCGATCGGTATCTAACATCCCCAGAGCTAAGCCTCGTAAGGGTAACATTAAAGGTGCGATCAACATAGCACCGATAATGACTGCAGTGCTATTCATTAGTAGTCCAAGAGTTGCAAGGATGCAAGAACTTACCGTTAAAACAAGGAACTCTGTATCAAGTTCCGCTTCGTTTAGCAGTTCTTGTTGTAATTTCTCCCTAGTATTCGGAGGAACTCTAGGAACTTTTCGTTTAAACCATTGCCTGATAGGGATTAACATGACCACCTCGAACCTTAGCAAATAAGATATTAATTATCAGCATAAATAACCACAGCTAGGAAACCTCAGTTCGGTGTTAGGAGTTAAGTCTTCTACTATGGTAGAAGAAAATGATTAAGAACTAGACAAAAAAATACCGAAATAACTTTGTGTTTTTTTGATGACACAATCGCTGATATTTTGGGGCTAAATGTGTTATCCCATGATTAGTAAACGAGAAGTCAGAAATTTGGCTCTCCCATTAATAGACAGGTTGTTTTATTTCCCTTTCACTATGGTTAAAACAGGTAAGATTTACTGTTTTCAAGCAGATTATCGAGCATCTAGCCAATTTGATAAAGATCAAATCCCCGACTGGTTATCCCTAGAAGTCCACTGGCAAGGTTATTGCATCTCAACAGTTCCTTGGGTAGCTGATGTAGCAAGAGTTTTGGGTATTTTACCCGTTGAAGATACTCCAGAAGCTTGGATGAACTACTTAGAAGAGTTGGGACTACAGGGAGTGACCCAAGTTTGTTGTGAAGACTTTTTTGAGAACAGACTATACTCCTAAACAAAACAGAGAAATCTTTGTCCATCAAAAGGGTCACAGATCCACGCGTCCCTAAATCCTAGCGATTTAAAACATCATTGCGATGTGCAGAAGAACCAACAATTTCTACTACTTCATCGATCAATTCTTGAGGTACATTGATCTCCATAAGAGTAGCTACCAAATCTTCTGCGATCGCATCAAAATGAATATCTGTCAGTCCCATATCCTCAACGAACTTTTGATGAGCTTTTCTCATGGGTTTTCCATTCCATTGTTTAGCCCCTCCAAAAGCATAAGTCATAAAATCTTTCTGGTGTTGTCTTTGTTTATCCATATCGGTATTAGCGAAAAAGTGCTTAACTCTATCATCCGCTAACACTCTCTGATAAAAATTATTCACCGCCAGATCCACCGCAGCTTCTCCTCCTAACCTTTCATAAAGACTATCCATAGTTGTGTAATCTCTCTAAAATAAGTGTTCACTATATATTTTACAGGGTTTGCAAACAAAGCCCACCGCTTTTAAGGGTGGGATGTAGTTTGCCCGTCTTTAGACGGAGTGAGAAGTGTGCTTAATAAAGTTTATTTTAT
>NZ_JARVCN010000266.1:0-4349 GCF_038442745.1 Crocosphaera sp. Alani8 | reverse complement strand
AATTCCTTATATGTTATCCCCTCGGTCAGTATCCATTGTTCTCTAATCCTTTCTCGATATTGCTTTAGTAAACCTGCTTTTTTGGCTATTTTCAACTAAATGTCGGCAGGAATCCCCGTACGACTGAGTGCGTGGGAGGAATGCCGACCAATAAATAAACGCAAAAGGCATCCACCTTCTAGAAACCTATGCTACAATAGTATCATCTTTTGAGAAAACCAATGGCTAAAACCCAACCTATAACAGTAGCTTGCAAGCTTGAAGTCAGCAATACAATCGCCAAAGAAATTGACGAGACATTGCTGGTGTTTGCATCTGCCTGTGATTGGGTGAACCAAAACACTCCTAACAAAATGACTAACAAAACGGCGATGCAGTCGTTAGTTTATCACGATGCTAGGGTTAACTTCGGGCTATCAGCTAACTTAGCAATTCAGGCTATTAGGAGAGTTTGTGCTAATAGAAAAACTGCCAAACAAAAAGGTAGAAAGGTTAAAGAATTTAGCCCTACTTCTATTAGTTACGATGCTAGAATATTTAGTTTCAGAGAAAAAGATTGGACAGTTAGCGTAAAGCTATTAAATAGTCGCCAAAGAATCAAACTATTAATTGGGAACTATCAAGTCGGTTTATTAAAAGGGAAAGACCCAAAAGCAGCGACTTTAGTTAGGCGCAAAAATGGGGATTATTACATCCATATAACACTGGATGAACCGACGCAACCTGAAACAGAAACAGATAGAGTCTTAGGTTGTGATTTAGGTCGTACCGATATTTGTACAACATCAGAAAGGCAGTCATGGTCGGGAAAACAGATTACGGATAAACGCAATCATTATGCAAAACTGAGAGCGACTATTCAGAAGAAAGCCTCGAAAGGCACTAGAAGTTCACGGCGTAGATGTCGGGAACTTCTGAAACGGTTGTCGGGGAACGAAAAACGCTTTCAGAAGCATATTAATCATGAGATATCCCGTCAGTTAGTTAATAATGCCGTAACTAACAAACAAGCTATTGCTATAGAAGACCTAACAGGTATTAGAGAGCGCACTAATAAAAAGCCTAGAAGCAGAAAAGATAAGCGACTAAGTAATAATTGGGCGTTCTACCAGTTAAGACAATTCTTGACTTATAAGTGTGTTTTAGCAGGAGTAAAACTAATATTAGTAAACCCTGCATATACATCACAAAGCTGCCATAAATGTCATGTAATTGGTGATAGAAACGGCAAGAAATTTACCTGTAATAACTGTGGTAACAAATGCGATGCTGATTATAACGGGAGTAAAAATATTCAGGCATTGGGGGCGATTATAAACCGCCCTGGAGGTTCAGGCTTATCGTGTAAGCTAAACGCTGAAGTGCAATATATTCAGCTTAACTTATTTGATAGTCTAGGGCCACTAAAAACTCCGCACAAAGTTTACGGCGTGCGAGAGTAGTTTATGGAGTACATCTGCTTGTGTCCAGCAACGGAAAATTTACAGGTGGAAAATTATCGATTGTTCCTGTTAGTTCATTAATACTATCAAGGTGCTGTTACTATGTAAAGTGGAAGATTGAATTAAAGCTTTTGCTTTTAATCTAGTTAGGCAATGAAATGCATAATCATGGTTATTCAAGAAACAAGAGTAATATGTCTGGAGATAAGTCGGTTGATCATCATCCCTCTCCGATAAACGTCAACAAACCATTACAAGTTTCTCTTAAAAGCTTAAGATATGAAATTAATTTTCATAATTTTGAGCTAATTGTATCTTTCTTTAGAAAAGTCAGTGAAGATAATCTTATTCAAGTAGACTATATTGATCAATCTAGTTTTAACCTTATCCTTAATGGCTCTGAGCAAGGATTAAGAAAACTAGAAAAACTATTTAGAGCTGGTACTTTAGAAAAGTCAATCAAAAAGATAAAGTCTGAATATTTTTCTCAGATTATTATCGAGAATCTTTGCTTTGTAGAAGATGTAGAAGTTATCAAAAAATGCCAAATAATTCAAGAAACAAGGGTTCAAGGAATTGATAAAAATAAATTAATCAAAGAATATTTAAGTGGTGTTGATCTAAGTGGTGCTAATTTACAAGGAATTAATTTAAGTTGGTCTAATCTTAGTAACATTAATTTACAAGGGGCTAATCTTACAGGGGCGAATTTAAGTGGTGTTAACCTCAATCAATCTAACTTAATTGAAAGTTATCTTACTGAGGTTTCTCTGGTTGGGGCTGATCTAATTGAAGCTAATTTAATGGGTGCTGAGTTGACAAAATCTGTTCTCATAGGGACTGATTTAAGTCATGCAGATTTAAGTGGCTGTAATCTTAGTAAAGCAAATTTAAGTGACTGTAATCTCAGTTACACTAACCTAAGTTGGGCTAACATGAGTTCCACGAATTTGAGTAATTGTAAATTTAATAATGCTATCCTTCAAAGAAGTCATCTAGATAAAGCTAACCTAACTAATGTTAATTTTAATGATGTTGATGTTACTAATGCAAAATTCGCTGACAATAAAGGAATTAGTGATGAGCAAAAAAATACGTTGATTCAACGTGGAGCATCTTTTCATAGCCCCTAGACTATTCCAATAAGAAACAGGAAGCGGTGAGGATGTCAAATGCGCTCGCCTTTGGCGAGATCCCCTTGGGATCACTTGACTAAATTAGTTGAGGCATGATTCAAATATACTTCATATATGATTAATATCACAGGCCGTTTCGTAAACTTTTGAGATAATTTAAGTCGTGAAATATTAAGGAATTTAAATTTGATATTTTTCGATGATTAAAAATATGCTTTCGATGATAATCTTAACAATTTTTTTTTGTGTGTTTTCATTGCAATTAGATGAAAAAACAAAAATAAAAATTCTGACATTACGGAATTTCAAATTGATTCCTTAAATATTCCTAACCGAAGAAAAAATGCTGCAATAAGATAAGTAATTTAATTAAAATTTATCGTTGAAGAGTGTTGCTGATATTGTTGATTGTGGCGATAGAAGAAAATATTCAGAGATATTAGTGATATCTGTAAGGCAATAAAACACTTACAATCACAACAAGAGACTCTTGAGTCTCTTGCATAATTAATTTTGCACAAGGGTGCGTTAATGGCGCACCTTTTTCTACGTGACAAAATTTCCAATTTGGGTAGCTATTTTATTGTCAACATAAATAAATTTGAAATTAGTTTCAGGTTAACATTAAGTTAAGAGTAGATACCAGATAATAAATTTATTAGTACAGATTCTCAATAAGGACAAAACCTATGGACAATAAACTAGCCCAGATAAAACAGGACTTTCTTTATCCAATTTCTCCATATCATGGATTGGTAAACGAAAATGACCATAAAAATCAATTTTTAAACCTTAAAATACAAGAATTTGCTCAAAAAATAGGATTTATTGCTAATTTACACACTGCAGGAAAATTACCTTCCGCTAAAGCTTACGATCAATTAGAGTCGTTGTGGAAGGAAATCGAGTCCATTGAAAGGGGCCTTATTAATCATCAACAGAATTAAACCGGAAGGCAGAAGGCAGATGACAAGAAAAATGTAGAATTTAGAACTTAGAATGTAGAATTGGAAGCTAGTAAGCTAAAAAGGTCTCATTCTACGTTCTGACTTCTTAATTCTGAATTCTTTTAATCCCCTCCATCACAGCTAAAGGATAGGTAAAACCATTCTCATCCTTTACCCAGCGATCGCCATTCTCCTCAACCACTTTCCCTTGAACCTTCACCATTCCCATAGGATGCGGGACTAACCCCTGTAAAAACTGCCCCACTTCATATTTGGGCGTTTCTTTAGAGGTCACTGAAGCTTGTTTTAGATTTTGGTAAAATCCTTAAAAGAGCCTACACAGTCATCACGCTCTTCTCCTGTATGGGTTTCAAGAATTACATAGGGCTTATCAGCCGTCACATTTTCAGTCACCAATGAACAATCACTAGTAACCTTCAAGTATTTATCACTGGTAACTGATGACTGGCGACTGGTAACTGAAACTATGAATGGCTCATCATCATTCAAGTGGTCACGGATTTTCAACCCTTGAATAAACACCCCATTTCGGTTCCGGTCTTTGAGAACATCGCTCAAGTTCAGTTGGTGGTTACACAAATCTAGTAACAGGGTTGAGAAACGGTTGAGGCTGATGGGATTAACTTTGATGCCTTCACAGAATGCACAATAGTTGGGGTATAACCATTTGGATGCTCCGATATACACCTCTTCATTTTCTGTTGATTTAATGGCTTTACCTATATGGGTGTAACTGTTTGGGTCATAAATGATATTCTCGTTTAACCACGCCGCTATGGGGTTGTTTTCCACCATTGACTCTA
>NZ_JARVCN010000265.1:0-4352 GCF_038442745.1 Crocosphaera sp. Alani8 | reverse complement strand
GGATCAATGGCATCAACATCATATTGATATTTCTGATTAATAAATGCGTCAATAACAGGGGAAGTGGTAAACAGTGGGGGACGGTTGGGAGGTTCAAAAATGACTGATAAGTTATAGGTTTGTGTTTCAATTCCTCCTCTTCCATCACTTACTTCTATGGTAATTTGATGGTTGGCAATGTCATCTATAGTTGTTTCCCAGGTAATTTGCCCAGTTTGAGCATCAATGGTCATTCCTTGGGGTGCAACGGTTAAGGAATAGGTTAAATTATCTCCATTTATATCCGTTGCCTTGACATTATATTGATAGGTTTGTCCTCCTATAATTTCTAGGGTTGGGGTACTTTCTATGACTGGAGCTTGGTTAATTTCTGTTAGGATAACTAGATTATAAGTAAACTGTATTTCTTCGGGGTTATAGAAACTTAATGTTTTAGTTTCCGTTTCTTGGTTAGAATCTAATTTTCCTTCTGGAAGTAAGTTGGTCAAGTCATAATAGGGTAATCCGTCAGGGGTGATGCCATCAGCATTGACTACCTGAATGCTAGGATCACTTAGGTTATTAATGGCAACAATTAATGAACTATCAAAGCCATAAGTTCCAACGTTTTTGAGCTTAATATCAGTTAATAGGGTTTTAGTCTTTTCGTTAAATGAGGTGATTTCGTACTCAGTAATCGTACTACTAGAAACATCTTCTAAGCTGACAAAATTGATAGAGTTGGTGACAGTGGAGGTTGAGGAATCAGGAGTGAATCCTGTTGTTATTGGATTATTATTTTCAATAATTTCTAGATGATTAATCCGAACAGATGTTTCTGTATCACTATCATTATTGACTAAACGAAAGACTAAATAAGCTTCCGTTCCAATAGGTAAATAGCTGATATCTAAGGTAACGGTATTTCCTTCTATTTCTACTCCATTAGCTGTCAAGATTTCTTCTTCTTCTGTTAAGTTAAAGAAAGCATCTTTGTCTGTATCGATGGTATAAACTAAACTTTGTCCCTGACTATCTAATAAAGCGACTTCAAAACTATCATTAATTAAATTAGTATCTAGGGTATCAAAGTTGAGAGAAGTATAATTAAAGCGAATTTTTGAGAAGGTTTCAGGAATTGTAATTGCTTCTGAATGGCTAACTTTAAAGTTATCTTCTTCCCCTAGAATAATAACAGGAGAAATATTAAAGGTAATAGTTTGAGTATCGCTTCCTCCTTGTCCATCTTCTACGAAATAACTGAAAGTTCCACCGCTTCCCGTTACTGCATTAGCTGGAATAAAGACTAATTGTTGTAATTCATCACTGTTTAGAATTTGATTAATAGTAACAGGGTCATCATTTAAGGTAATTATTCCTTGATTATTATTTGGAATTTCTGTAATTGTAATAGTTAAAGGATCGTTATCGGAATCAGTAGGTGGGGGAATGTTTAAGCTATTTTCTCCACTATCTTGATCTACTGTTAATAATTTATCCTGTTCAGCATCTGGAGGTTGATTAACTGCTTCTACATTAATATTTAAAGTTTCAGTAACTTCTAAAACCCCTCCTTCTCCTGTATTTCCTAAGTCATTAACAGTAACTACTATGTTTTCTATTCCGTCAAAGTTCAAGTTACTTCGATAAATTAAACTATCTAATGCGGCATTGATTTTATCAATATTTCCTTGAATAGTAACAGTATTGTCTTCATTTCCTGTTCCGTTAATTAGGGTTATATTTTCTAGATTACTTAAACTAATGACTCCGTTATTAACGGTTAACTTAACTTGAACAATGTCTGCATCAATATCATTAATAATAATCCCCGTAATATTAACATCGGTTGCTTCATAAATAGTAGGGAAATCAGGGATAGTTAAGGTAGGAGAGTCATTAACGGGAGTAATATTGAAAGTGATAGTTTGTGAGATATTATTAACCCCATCGAAGACAGTATAAGTAAAGTTTCCTGCTTCTCCATTTGCATTTTCTACAGGAGTAAAGACTAAGTTAGTTAACTCTTCTACTGTTAAAGTATTTTCTACTGTTAAAATAATCCCATTATTTAGAATATTTCCTTTATTACTATCAGGAACTGTATCTATTGTAATGTTTAGGTTATCTCCATCAACATCTGTTGGTTGGTTAATGTTTAATAATGTTTCTCCACTGTCTTCTAAGATGATAATGGTTTTATTTTCATCTACTGTTGGTGATTCATTTACATTACTAATGATTAAAGTGTAATTAGTAAAATTATCGGTTGTGTCTCCAATGGTTACATCATCTATTTCTACTCTGACGTTATAATTATTTTTTACTTCAAAGTCTAAATTAACTCCTGCTTTTAAAAATAGTTGGTTATCAACTATTTGAAAGAAGTCTGCATCTTCTCCACCTAAAGTTAAATTGTTATTCCCCTCACCATCATCGTCAATAACAATATCAGCCACTTTTTGAGCATTAGTTGTATCTAGGTTTTCCTGAAGATTAATAAGAGTATTATCTAAGGTAATTGTTGGGGCTGTATTTACATCTGTAATAGCTAAACTATAAGTAACAGAGTCATCTAAATCATTGCTAATAGTTGTATCATTAACAGAAACAGTTACGTTATAACTTTCTTTTTGTTCGTAGTCTAAGATAGTACCAGCTTTTAAAAATAGTTGGTTATTGACAAATTTAAAAAAGTTGGTATCTTCTCCGCTTAAAATCAAACTATTATTCCCTTCTCCATCGTCATTAATTATAATGTCAGCCACTTTTTGAGCATTAGTTGTATCTAAATTTTCTTCAAGACTTCTGATAGTATTTTCTAAGGTAATTGTGGGAGATTGATTAATATCTGTAATAGCTAAACTATAAGCAATAGAATCCTCATAAGTGTTACCAATACTTGCATCATCAACAGAAATTGTTACGTTATAACTTTCTTTTTGTTCGTAGTCTAAAATCGTATCAGCTTTTAAGAATAGTTGGTTATCAACTATTTCAAAGAAATCAGCATCTTCTCCACTCAAAGTTAAATTATTATTCCCTTCACCATCATCGTCGATAATAATATCAGCTACTTTAATAGGAGTAGTTGTATCTAAATTTTCCTCCAGACTGCTGACAGTATTTTCTAAAATAATAGTAGGAGGTAAATTAACATCGGTAATAGCTAAGCTATAAGTGACAGAGTCATCTAAATCATTACCAATAGTTGTATCGTCAACAGAAACTGTTACTTCATAATTTTCTTTTTGTTCGTAGTCTAAAATAGTATCAGCTTTTAAGAATAGTTGGTTATCAACTATTTCAAAAAAGTCGGCATCTTCTCCAGTCAAATTTATGTTATTGCTTCCTTCTTCATCATCATTGATTGTAATGTCAGCTACTTTTACAGGAGTAGTTGTATCTAGGTTTTCCTCAAGACTGGTAATAGTATTCTCTAAGGTAACAGTAGGAGGTAAATTAACATCAGTAATCGTTAAATTATAATCAATAAAGTTATCCGGTGTTTCTCCAATGGTTACATCATCTACTTCTACTCTGACGTTATAACTATTCTTGGCCTCAAAGTCTAGACTTACTCCTGCTTTTAAGAATAATTCATTTCCAACAATTTCAAAGAAGTTGGCATCTTCTCCGCTTATAATTAAACTATTATTCCCTTCTCCATCATCGTTAATAATGATATCAGATACTTTTACAGGAGTAGTTGTATCTAGGTTTTCCTCAAGACTGGTAATAGTATTCTCTAAGGTAACAGTAGGAGGTAAATTAACATCAGTAATCGTTAAATTATAATCAATAAAGTTATCCGGTGTTTCTCCAATGGTTACATCATCTACTTCTACTCTGACGTTATAACTATTCTTAGCCTCAAAGTCTAGACTTACTCCTGCTTTTAAGAATAGTTGGTTATCAATTATTTCAAAGAAGTCTGCATCTTCTCCTTCTAAACTTAAATTATTATTTCCTTCCCCATCATCTGCAATGATAATGTCAGCTACTTTTTGAGCATTAGTTGTATCTAAATTTTCTTCAAGACTGGTAATAGTATTCTCTAAGGTTACAGTAGGAGGTAAATTAACATCGGTAATAGCTAAACTATAAGCAATAGAATCATCTAAATCATTACCAATACTTGTATCATCAACCGAAACAGTCACATTATAAACTGATTTCCCTTCAAAGTCTAAAATAGTACCAGCTTTTAAGAATAATTCATTTCCAACTATTTCAAAGAAGTCCGAATCTTCTCCACTTAAACTTAAATTATTATCTCCTTCTCCATCATCTGCAATGATAATATCAGCTACTTTTTGAGCATTAGTTGTATCTAGATTTTCTTCAAGACTGCTAACAGTATTTTCTAAGAT
>NZ_JARVCN010000264.1:0-4387 GCF_038442745.1 Crocosphaera sp. Alani8 | reverse complement strand
TCGGTCTATAGCGTGAGTTTCAGCTCCGATGGTCACACCTTGGCCTCTGGGAGTTCTGATAGGACAGTGAAACTGTGGAATGTGAAAACAGGAGAGGAGATACGCACTCTCAATGGACATCAAGACTCCGTCTATAGCGTGAGTTTCAACTCCGATGGTCACACCTTGGCCTCTGGGAGTTCTGATAGGACAGTGAAACTGTGGAATGTGAAAACAGGAGAGGAGATACGCACTCTCAATGGACATCAAGACTCCGTCTATAGCGTGAGTTTCAGCTCCGATGGTCACACCTTGGCCTCTGGGAGTTTAGACAATACGGTGAAACTGTGGAATGTGAAAACAGGAGAGGAGATACGCACTCTCAATGGACATCAAGACTCCGTCTATAGCGTGAGTTTCAGCTCCGATGGTCACACCTTGGCCTCTGGGAGTTTAGACAATACGGTGAAACTGTGGAATGTGAAAACAGGAGAGGAGATACGCACTCTCAATGGACATCAAGACTCCGTCTATAGCGTGAGTTTCAGCTCCGATGGTCACACCTTGGCCTCTGGGAGTTTAGACAATACGGTGAAACTGTGGAATGTGAAAACAGGAGAGGAGATACGCACTCTCAATGGACATCAAGACTCCGTCTATAGCGTGAGTTTCAGCTCCGATGGTCACACATTGGCCTCTGGGAGTGCAGATAAAACAGTGAAACTGTGGCCAGTTAATTTTGACTGGTTAATGGAACGTAATTGTGATTGGGTGCGCCCTTATTTACTGCACAATCCTAACGTCAAGAAAGAAGATAAATACTTATGTGGAACTGGTGAGGAAAATTAAAACGAAACTTGAACTAAATTACGTCCTAAAATCAGTTTCCTAATTAGTGCCTATTAGTCTTGATTTGTTCAATAGCACATGGCCAGAAACTTTTTATATTAAAGTCTTCAAGATATATAAAAATGCCAGGAGGCGGACTTGAACCGCCGACACGAGGATTTTCAGTCCTCTGCTCTACCAGCTGAGCTATCCCGGCTAAATCACTCATTTACTCAGTGCCTAACTAGCATAGCAAATATTTTGTTGCGACGCAATAGTTTGCTGAAAAATTTTTATTAACAGTTTTGGTAAGCATTCAGCATTCAGCAGTCAGCAGTCAGCATTCAGCATTGAGTTAGGGGATAATAGCAGTTTTCATTAGCTTGTCGCAACAGGGTGTATAAATCTTGGAGGAAACCTCCAAAAACAGATCTTCCATCAAGAAACCTGAATACTCACACTTTGCTTAACTGAAAGTTAACCATTGGTGTCACCCGAGAACGGGTATGATGATTATATATAAAAAATTAGCTTTACAACGAAAATCATAAGCCACACCATTGGCTAGGAGAGTAAATTAGTGGAAAGTAACAAAGCAACCATAGAGATATTACCTAAAGATAAAAAAAACGAAGAACCACACAAATCTTTAGATCCTTTAGCGGAAAATTTCGATTTTGATAGTTGGGCTAAGATGGTTAAAAAACAGATGAACAAGTCCTTACAGTATCCTTTTTCTCACTATTTATCCAAGTAGCTAAATTATTTAATTAAAAAATAATTTTCTCTCTCAGAATAAATACTGTGATGTCCCATTTCAAGCGCACTATCATATCTGAGTCAACTAAGATAAATTTAAGGTTTTATTATTAGCAATTTACCCTAAGTTTAAGGTGATATTTCAGAAAATCTTAAGGGAAAATACCGAGAATAATGGCAAAACATGACAGATAATTAGAGCAAGATTTCTCAAATAGTCTGAACTATCTCAACGATTATCAGGAGAGCAGAATTCATGCGAATTAAAACAATTGTCGCCTCAGAAATGCTTGATTCACGGGGAAACCCCACAGTAGAAGCGCAAGTGGTGCTTGAAGATGGGACAACAGGTAGTGCTTTAGTGCCTTCTGGGGCTTCTACAGGGGAAAAAGAAGCAGTAGAAATGCGCGATGGGGATAAAAACCGTTATAAGGGGAAAGGGGTTCTCAAAGCCGTAGAAAATGCTAATAATCAACTCGCCCCTGCCCTCATCGGTATGGACGTTACCCAACAACGGGCGATCGATCAAGCTATGATTGACTTAGACGGGACTCCCAACAAAGCAAAAATAGGAGCTAATGCTATTTTAGCGGTTTCCTTGGCGGTTGCTCGCACCGCATCCAATTACCTAAAAATGCCCTTGTATCGTTATTTAGGAGGAACCAACGCATCTTTACTACCGGTTCCCTGTATGAACGTTATTAATGGGGGAGCTCACGCTGATAATACCATCGATTTCCAAGAATTCATGATTGCCCCTCATAACGCTGATAGTTTTGCTGAGGCTATCCGCATGGGTACAGAGACTTTTCACACCCTCAAAGGCTTACTTAAAGATAAAGGATTGAGTACCGGTATCGGAGATGAAGGGGGGTTTGCACCCAATTTAAAATCTAACGAAGATGCCATCGAATTTATCATAGAAGCCATCGAAGCAGCCGGTTATAAACCTGGGGAAGATATTTCCATTTGTCTCGATCCAGCCACTTCAGAATTATGGAAAGATGGAAAATATCTCTTCTTCAAATCCGATCAATCCACTAAAACCCCTTCAGAAATGGTAGCACTGTGGGAAGAATGGATGAATAAATATCCCATTGTTTCCTTAGAAGACGGTATGGGGGAAAACGACTGGGAAGGTTGGAAGGAACTAACGGATAAAATCGGCAATAAGGTGGAATTAGTAGGAGATGACTTGTTTTGTACGAATCCTGCTATTTTAGCCGAAGGCATTGAAAAAGGAGTAGCTAATTCTGTTTTAATCAAAGTCAATCAAATTGGTAGCTTAACCGAAACCTTAGACACCATCGAATTAGCCAAAAAACATAACTATAAATGTTTTGTCTCCCATCGTTCCGGAGAGACAGAAGACACCACCATTGCTGATTTAGTGGTGGCTACCAGTGCAGCACAAATTAAAACCGGTTCTGGTTGTCGTGGTGAACGTATTGCTAAGTTCAACCAACTTTTACGCATCGAACGGGACTTAGGAAAAGCAGCCCGTTTTGCTGGAAAAGCAGCTTTTATGTAACTTCAACATTGGTAGGAGTCAATTTTTATTGATTCCTATCCATATACTTTAATGAGCTAATTGGCAATTGCGGAGAATTATGTCAGACTCCCCCATTATTATCGCTTTTATCTATGGAATTATTAGTGCTTGTTCCATGCCTTTAGGATCTATCACTGCCCTATTTTGGAGTCCTGTGTCACGGACTCTTGCCTTTTTAACAGCCTTTGGTAGTGGGGCATTACTAGCAGCCTTAGTGATTGATTTAGTAGGTAGTGCAACGGAAAAAGGGCATATTCTAGAATTGGTGATCGGGGCTGTTATTGGCAGTTTATTTTTTAGTTTTGTCAATCAATTAGTGAATAATTCTGGAGGATTTTTACGCAAACCTTCTACTACTCTTTCCCATCTAACTCAAAAAGAATCGCGGCGTTTTCAAGAACGGGTGGACAGTCTTAAGGGAATTAATCTATTTTACGATGCAAATCGCTCCCTCAGACAAAAATTAGCCAGTATTTTATTAGTTACTCATTATCCCAAGGGAACCACCATTTATCGTCAAGGAGATCCCAGTGAAACCCTTTATATTATTAGAAAAGGGAAAGTGACCTTATTAGATCCTCAAGCTAACCTTGAACCTTTGGAAAATCTCGGAGAAAACGATGTATTTGGTCAATTTTCTTTCTTAACCGCTTCTCCCCACCAAACTATTGCCCAAACCACAGAAGATACAGAAGTTGATATTTTACCCCGTCCCGACTTTGAAGAATTATTGCCCACATCTCCTTATCTATGCCAACAAATGGAACGGTTTTGGCAAACACCAGAATTACAGGATTATTTACAAAAACGTCAAGGGGTTGAGGAAACTGAGATTAAATCTTGGGTAGAGGCTGCCATAGAAAATATGTATAAAGAAGGTACTATTTTAGAAGCCGTTGAAGTGGAGGATAGGGAGGAAGAATTTGTACAAATAGCCAGACAAATCACCAGATTTCCTGTGTTTCGTTATTTATATCATCACGAACTCGTAGAAATTGCTCAACGTTTAACCTATCATCGTTACAATGATGGTCACGTTTTCTTTCAACCGGAAGAAGTGGGCGATCGCATTTTTATTATCCATCGAGGGGAAGTGCAGATTATTTACCCCCATCACCTCCAGAAAGCCCCTCTTCTCCTTAAAACAGGGGATACTGTAGGGGAGTTGTCCTTTGTTACCGGAGCAAAACATACCGTCAGTGCAGTAGCTTTAACGGTATCTTCTCAAAAAGCCAGGGGTCACTCGCTGCGAAAACTTAGGCCAAACAT
>NZ_JARVCN010000263.1:0-31161 GCF_038442745.1 Crocosphaera sp. Alani8 | reverse complement strand
TCATCCCTCGATTTTCGTCCCTCAATCGGGGATTTCTCGCCAGGAATTAGTTAAAGTCCCAGAATTATCCTAGCAATGGAAAAATAAATAAATACCCCTGCCACATCCACTGCAGTTGTAATAAAAGGGGCTGACATTAAAGCCGGATCTAAGCCAAAAGACTTGAAGACAAAAGGTAAAGCCGAACCTGCAACAGAAGCTAAAATAGCGATCGCAACTAAACTGACTCCTACAGAGATAGATACGGACCAATTTCCTTGCAGTCCATAGGCCCAAAGCGTAGCCAATAGACCTAAAGCTATCCCTAATAAAGCCCCTGCCATCAACTCCCTTAAAATCACCTGTCCGGCACCGAGATCCTTTATATCGTCGGTATTTAGACCTCGAATGACCACCGTTGAAGACTGGGCCCCAACATTGCCCCCTGTTCCTGTCAAAAGGGGAATAAACGCTGTCAGGATGGCCATTTGTTCTAGTAAACCCACCTGAGATTTAATAATCGTGCCGGTAACAGTGTTGGTTAAGAGTAAAATCAGTAACCACATCACCCGTTTACGGGCTACAGTGATTAAATTAGTTTGGAAGTAATTATCCCCATCGGACTGAACCCCACCCAGAGCGTAGATATCTTCGGTAGCTTCTTGTTGTAAAATATCAATTACATCATCCACAGTTACCACCCCTACCAGTCTTTCTTCGTTGTCCACCACAGGAACCGCCAATAAATCGTACCGTTGAATCACTTGTGCTACTTCTTCTTGATCGTCGGTGGTGTTCACAGAAACGATCTCTGTGGCCATGATATCCTCTAAAACTACGTCTGGAGAGGATAATACTAGATTTCGTAAAGAAACAATGCCCACCAAACGGCGAAACCCATCGGTGACGTACAGATAATAAACAATTTCTGAAGCGGTGGCTAGGGTTCTAATTTTTTCTAGGGTTTCGGCAACGGTTAAACTTTGTTTGAGAGAAATGTATTCCAGGGTCATAATGCGCCCGGCCGTATCCTCTTCATACCCCAGTAATAAGGCGGTTGCGTGTCGTTCTTCGGGGCTAAGTTGTTCGATTAAACGGCGTACCACTTTAGCCGGTAATTCATCGAATAAACGGGCCCGATCATCCGGGGACATCTGGTCTACAATATCCCTAACTTCTTGTTGTTTAAACTGTTCGATTAAAGATTGTTGAACCGTGGAATCTAAATTTTCATAGACAGCGATCGCCTCTTTTTTCACCAATAAACGAAAAGCGATCACCTGCATAGACTCTGGCAAACCTTCGATAGCTTCAGCAATGTCTACTGGTTGCACGGGAACCAATAGAGCTTTTGCCCCTTGTAAGTTGCCCTGTTCTAATAATAAGGCCAGTTGGTTGCACACTAATTGGCGCAACTCTTTTCGGTTAGTTGATTGGACAGTAGTTATGGGTTCATTCAAAGTTCACCTTTTCCTTATGCCTAGTCATAATGATATTAGCAAAAGTTGACCTTGATCATAACTTCCTACACCACTATTAATCATCCGGTGCTTTACGAATTTGGAAACAACACCATTGTTTGCGTTTCCATAAAGCCGCCACTACCCATCCTTCTTGTTCTAGAGTATCGGCGATGGCCTGAGATTGATCCAACAAAATACCGCTTAACACGCCCCAGGTGCTGGGTTTAGCCAACTTAGAAAAGTGAGGAATAAACTCAATAATCACCTCCGCCAAAATATTACAGACAATCCCATCTACTCCATCCTTAACTAATTCTGATAATTCCGTCAAACTTCCCTCATTAATCACCATGCGATCAGGATCAATCTCATTAAGATCACGATTTTCCTGTGCTGACTTAACGGCTAAGGGGTCAACATCTACAGCATAAACCTGATTGGCTCCTAACAAAATACTCCCAATGGCAAGAATACCCGATCCCGAACCAATATCAGCAATTACCACATCTGTTGCAGATTTGGATAAACGCATTTCTAGGGATTCTAGACACAACTGGGTAGTGGGGTGAGTTCCTGTGCCAAAAGCCACCCCTGGATCGAGTTTAAGCACTAGTTTATCTGTGTTTTCAGGGGGAGTTAACCAAGCCGGATAAATAACTAAGCGATCGCCCACTTCTGTCGGTTCCCAGTGTTGCTTCCAACTGCTGGACCAGTCTTCTTCGTCGATTAATTTCCAACGGGTGAGGGGTTGGGGTAAATTTAGAACCAAGGCATCTTGTCGCAACCATAGGGATAAGGCAGAGATGTCTAGGGACTGATAGGTAATTTGTGGTACGTAAGCTTGAATAATATAGGATTTTTCTTTAATTTCCCGTGAAGTTCCGGAACAGCCAAACTTATCTAACCGCCAAGTAATAGATTCTTCTAAATGAGGATGACATAATATGGTGATTTCCCACCAACTGTTAGACATAGGACTTATTTATCAATAAAAAGGACTGGGGAAGTGGGGAAGCAGGGAAAAATAGGGAGAAAAATACTAATATTTTTTTTAATCTTCCCGGACTTTCCACCCTTCCCACCTTCCGTTAAAGTTTAACTGTATATGCGTCTCTGATACCAGAAACTTTAGTAATTTCGTTCAGCAGTCCTTCTGGTAGGGGATCGTCCAAACTCAAGGCCATTACAGCGTCTCCTCGAACGATTTTCCGCCCCACTTGCATACTGGCGATGTTAACGTTGAAACTTCCTAAAAGGGAGCCAATTTTCCCGATAATCCCCGGCATATCTCGGTGAACGGTGAACAACATATAGTTACTGGGAGGCACGTTAATGGGGAACCCATCCACATCCGTAATGCGGATTTCTCCATCGCTTAGTAAGGCCCCAGTAACAGAGTGTTCCCCTAAAGATCCCTGGGCTGCTAGGTGCAATGAACCAGAATAGTCCCGAATAGAAGCGTCACGGGTTTCGATGATACGCACCCCTCGTTCTTGGGCTTCGATGGCAGCATTGACGTAATTAACCCTTTCTCGCAACGCTTGAGAGAGCAACCCTTTAATAGAAGCAACAACAATGGGTTGAGCTTTGGTACTAGCTAATTCTCCTTGTAGGCGAACCGTTAACCGTTCTATACGACCTCCGGCCAATTGACCCGCCAAATTTCCTAAAGTTTCCGCTAATTGTAAATAAGGACGCATTTGCTCCATAACGTCCGGGGTTAGTCCTGGAATGTTGACGGCAGAGCGAGCCGGAAGTCCTAACAATACGTCCCGTATCTGCTCGGCCACATCCACTGCAACGTTAACCTGTGCTTCTGCGGTGGAGGCACCCAAATGAGGGGTTAAAATGATGTTTTCGTGATCTCTGAGTTTGGATTCTTTGAGCGGTTCTTCTTCAAACACATCTAAAGCCGCCCCTGCGATTTTCCCTTCTGCGATCGCTTCTGCTAGGGCAGACTCGTCGATGGTACCACCCCGCGCACAGTTAACAATGCGGGCGTTAGGTTTCATTTTACTGAGGGCTTCTTTGTTGATTAGATGGGTAGTTTCCGGGGTTTTAGGGATATGTAGGGTAATATAATCGGATTCGGCGAACAGGAGATCGATATCTACTAGGGTACACCCCAGTTGCTCGGCTCTTTCTTTGGAAATAAAGGGGTCATAAGCCAATAATTTCATGCCCATAGACTTGGCGACATTAGCCACATGGGAGCCAATTTTTCCTAAACCCACAACCCCCAGGGTTTTTTTATAGACTTCTGCCCCAACAAAGCGTTTACGATCCCATTTATTACTTTTTATGGATTGATTGGCTTCGGGAATATGTCGAGAGAGGGATAACATCATGGCTAGAGCGTGTTCTGCCGCTGCGATGGTGTTACCTTCTGGGGAGTTAACTACCACAATACCTTGACGAGTGGCCGCCGGCACATCGATGTTGTCTACGCCAACCCCGGCTCGTCCAATAATTTTCAGTTGGGTTCCGGCTGCAACGATTTCTTCAGTGACACGGGTGCCTGAACGTAGCATCAGGGCATCGTATTCGGGAATAATTTTTACTAACTCTTCTGGGGGTAGTCCCGTTTTAACATCCACTTGCGCCACTTGTGAGAGGATATCAATACCAACTTGGTCAATGGGGTCTGATACAAGAACTTTTGCCATAGTAATTCGCCTTGGGAGGAGTGATCGTTTCTATACTTTGCTCTCATGGTTGCAGTAAATTATTGTAAGGGTGAATCGTCCCTTAAACCTTAAATCCTTAAGAAGTTTTCCAGTTTGCTATTTTGTAGGACGACTATTTCTCATTAGTTTCAGACTTAGGGGTATGAGCATATTTTGTTCCTCGGCACAAGCTTGACTGATTGATTCTGAAATTTTTACTCTTCTTCTCCCCATTTTTTATGAGATTTTTCGGCAGCCCGTAGAGATTTTTTAGATGGCATTTCATAGGTGGGAGACAATAATTCTAGTTGTTGAGGTTTTGGGGTTTTTGTTCCTTCTTTTCTGCGCTGTGATATGCGCTCTTCGCTGGTGTCTTCTGCAACAATTTCGTATAAGGTGGCTAATTTATTTTTTCCTTTTCCTTTGCGTAAAATACGACCTAACCTTTGCACGTATTCCCGAGCAGAACTTGTGCCAGATATAATAATAGCAACTTTCACCTCTGGAACGTCCACACCTTCGTTTAAGACATGGGAGGTTACTAAACTTTTATAAATCCCTTCTCGAAATCGTGTCAAAATATCGTGACGTTCTTTGACTTGAGTTTGATGGGTAATAGCAGGGATTAAAAATTCTTGAGAAATGCGATAAACTGTGGCATTATCGTTAGTAAAAATTAATAATGAATCTCGATGATGTTCACAAACTAATTCTGCTAATACTCTTATTTTTCCCTCTGTACCGGCGGCTATTTCTTTTGCCTCCCGATGGGCTAACATTGCCCGTCTTCCTGCTGGACTTCTAGCACTAGCTTTAACAAAAATTTGCCACCCGTTTAAACTTCCTAAAGAGATATTAGACTTGCGCAAAAAATTGTTACGAATTTCTATAGCTTGCTCGTAACTTTTTCTTTCTGTTGGTGACAATTTAACCTTAATTTCTACTACTTTATGATCCGCTAAAGTTCCCCCTGCAAGTTCTTTCACTCCCTTACGATAAACCACTTCCCCAATTAAACTATCTAAGTCACGATGGCTACCATCAGCCCTTTCTGGGGTAGCAGTTAAGCCTAAACGGTAGGGAGAAATGGCGTATTCTGCAATTACTCGGAAAAAATACGTAGGAAGATGGTGACATTCATCAAATACCTGCAAAGCATAACGATTTCCTATTGTTTCTGCATGAATAGCGGCACTGTTATAGGTTGCAATTAAAATAGGACTGCGATCGCGCGATCCCCCTCCCAATAATCCTACCTCAATATCGGGAAAGGCTGCACTCATCTGTGCGTACCATTGGTGCATTAAATCTAGGGTTGGTACTACAATTAAGGTAGTACGTGGTGTGGCAATCATGGCTAACTGGGCTAAGTAGGTCTTTCCTGCTGCGGTGGGTAACACCACTACTCCCCTACGTCCTGAGATTTTCCACGCTTCTAAAGCCTCTGTTTGATGGGTATAGGGTTGCCTCTCGAAACTGGGGGTCAAATCTAAAGGGAAAAAGTCCTTGGCGTTATCAACAAAGTTGAGATTATTTTCTTGCAAAGTTTCGATTAAAATTCGATAATAAATAGCCGGGACTCGAAACTTCTCGATGCGATCATCCCAAGTAGCAAACTCGATCCAAGCTTTTCCTCTTGGGGGTGGATGTAAAGTCAATGTGCCGCGATCGTATTTTAGTTTACTGGGACGTGCCATATAGAGATTAAGTATTATATTTTATTTATACGTTATAAAGTTGTATGGATGTTCTCAACCAAATTTCAATGATAGCCCTAATCTAAGATAGATTATAATATATTGGCTTAAGGAAACCATCTCATTCTTTTATCAATGTCGAGTTATTCTGAATCAAACCCTAACCCTAATATTGGAACCAGTGATTCACCTCATACTGATTATCGTCATCTTGATGCTAAGAAATTAACCCCAATGTATCAACATTATGTTGATGTTAAAGAACAGTATCCTAATACTTTATTAGTGTATAGAGTAGGGGATTTTTTTGAATGTTTTTTCCAAGATGCGGTGACGATTTCTCAAGAATTAGAATTACATTTAACCAGTAAAGAAGGTGGCAAAGAAATAGGCAGAGTTGCCATGACTGGTGTTCCTCATCATGCCTTAGATCGTTATAGTCGCTTATTAGTAGAAAAGGGTTATGCTGTGGCTATTTGTGATCAAGTGGAAGACTCGGCACAAGCAGTTGCTCAAGGACGAATGGTAGAGCGAAAAATCACCAAACTTTTGACTCCAGGAACTCTAACAGATGAGGGAATGCTATCAGCAAAAAAGAACAATTATTTAGCTGCTGTTGTGATTGCTGGAGAACACTGGGGACTTGCTTACGCTGATATTTCTACAGGGGAATTTTTTACTACTCAATCGAAAGAATTAAATAATCTAAATTTAGAGTTATTAAGGCTACAACCAGCAGAAATTTTAATACCCACAAATGCTCCTGATATTAATACTTTATTGCGCCCTGGAGAGAAGTCTCAATATTTAGCTGATGTCTTGCCTGATTGTTTTTGTTATTCCCTGCGATCGCAAACTCCTTTTACTTTAAACGAAGCAAAAAGTAAGCTCTTAATTACTTTTAAAGTTAGATCCCTAGAAGGGTTCGGATGTGAGCAATTGCCCCTAGCAGTTCGGGCAGCAGGAGGTTTATTAGATTATTTAGAAGATACCCAAAAGGCTCATCAGGTTCCCCTACAACTGTTACGTACTTATAATCAGGTTGATTTCCTTATTTTAGACTATCAAACTCGCCGCAACTTAGAAATAACTCAAACTGTAAGAGATGGCAGTTTTCATGGTTCTTTATTATGGGCTTTAGACCGCACCTGTACAGCAATGGGAGGTCGTGCTTTACGTCGTTGGTTACTAGAACCTTTATTAAATCCTAAGGGAATTATTGCTAGGCAAAACACTATCGAAGAATTAATAGATAATCCTTCTTTAAGGCAAGATATTAGACAGTTACTTCGCAGTATTTATGACTTAGAGAGAATTAGTGGAAGAGTAGGTGCAGGAACAGCAAATGCAAGGGATTTATTATCATTAGCAGAATCATTGGTCAAGTTAAAAGACTTAGCAGAATTAGCTACTCAAGCAGAATCTCTCTATCTCAAAACTTTACAAAATTTACCTCCAGAATTAGAACAATTAGGTCAATATGTTATTGAGCATTTAGTTGAATCTCCTCCTTTACATTTAAAAGATGGTGGTGTTATTAGAGAGGGTATTAACAACGATTTGGATTCCATGCGTCAAAGGTTAGAAGATGATCGTCAGTGGTTGGCTAATTTAGAAATTACAGAACGAGAAAAGACAGGAGTTACTAATCTAAAAGTTGGCTATAATAAGACATTTGGTTATTATCTAAGTATGCCTCGTAGTAAAGCAGAACAGGCACCAGAAAATTACGTTAGAAAACAAACTTTAACCAATGAAGAAAGGTATATTACACCAGAACTGAAAGAACGAGAAACTCGAATTTTAACTGCACAAGATGATCTCAATAAATTAGAGTATGAAATTTTTGTAGAGTTACGTTTAAAAGTAGCAGAAAAAGCCCAAGATATTCGTAAAATTGCTAAAGCCGTAGCCGCCATTGATGTCTTATCAGGACTGGCAGAAATTGCTGTTTTTCAAGGGTACTGTCGTCCCGAAATTGTTGACGGTAGAATTATCGAAATTATTGATGGTAGACACCCTGTAGTTGAACAATCTTTGAGTGCTGGTTTATTCGTCCCCAACTCAACTAATATGGGAGGTAACCAAGGGGAAACTAGCCCAGATTTGATTATTTTAACAGGTCCCAATGCCAGTGGAAAAAGCTGTTATTTAAGGCAAATTGGACTAATTCAATTAATGGCTCAAACCGGTAGTTTTGTCCCTGCTACAAAGGCAAAATTAAGCATTAGCGATCGCATTTTTACTCGCGTGGGGGCAGTTGATGATTTAGCCACGGGACAATCAACTTTTATGGTAGAAATGAACGAGACGGCTAATATTTTAAATCATGCAACGGAAAAATCCTTAATTTTATTAGACGAAATTGGAAGAGGAACGGCAACTTTTGACGGACTTTCTATTGCTTGGGCTGTAGCAGAATATCTAGCTACAGAAATACAAGGAAGAACAATTTTTGCTACTCATTACCATGAATTAAACGAACTAGCATCTATCCTTTTTAATGTAGCTAATTATCAGGTTACTGTGCAAGAATTGCCCCACGAAATCGTCTTTTTACACCAAGTTAGACCGGGAGGTGCAGATAAGTCTTATGGTATTGAAGCAGGAAGATTAGCCGGTTTACCTAATTCTGTGATTAGTCGGGCAAAACAAGTTATGAATCAAATCGAAAAACACAGTAAAATTGCTTTAGGGTTACGACAAGGAATCACTCAAGTTAATCCTGTGAAAAATACCAAAAAGAAACTGGAGTTGATCGAACAATTGGATATTTTCGATGATTTCTAATTTCAGAAGATAAGAAATGTACTTTTTTTCTCATCTTCTGAATTAACTGTGTTATGTATCCTAATCTAAAACCACCAATCATCTTCTAAGTCACTTTCTTGATAGATAATCATTCCCCAGATAAATGCAGTGGCGATAGGTGAAAAAACCATTAACCATCGCACATCAATTAAATCTAAAAAGTAAGTGTACACCTGTTTTCCCCTATTCTATGGTAGTTTTCGGCAAATTTTACTTCTCTATATTTTTAGGATATGCAGTCAAAAATAGCTATAAATTTACTATTCTGCTTGTTCATACAAAGGCACTAACCGTTAGGGGAAAAATTTTATTCCCTTTGTAAGCAGTTGTTTTACCAGAGTTGATTGCATTCTAAAAATGACAAACTTGTGGATAAAAGTTCACTAGATTGTAGAGTTTGCCAATGTATCCTCATATTAACCTAAATGAGAACTACTCCTAATAAGTTTTTATGTTTTTTTAAGCAGATGTGGTGACTATCCGACGTAAAAGCCTTTTTTTATGTGATATACGCTTATGTTGTCTTCCAATAAACAAGAAAATCATTGATATTTATTATCATTAATTTTAGTATTTAAGGCTTAAGGGGCAAAATATTAATTATAAAATCTATTAAATTAATTCTTTAACAGATTGCAAAGCCATTTCCATGAAAGTTTTTTGAGAACTTTGTTCATGATCTTTCCTCTGTGGTTGACGTTGAATATAACTACCGTCCGATTGTAATTCCCAAGCTTGACGGTTATCTACTAACATTATTCCCAATATTTCTTGTAACTGTTGAGCGATTTTTGGATCTTCCACAGGGGTAATAGCTTCAACCCGACGGGAAAGGTTCCGAGTCATCCAATCTGCACTACCGATGTAAATCTCTTCCTTTCCTCCGTTATGGAAATAGAAAATTCGCGAATGCTCTAACAAACGCCCTACAATACTAACAACATTAATGGTATCACTAACCCCTTGAATACCAGGTTTTAAACAACACATTCCTCGTACAATTAAATCAATTTTAACCCCTGCTTGAGAAGCTTTATAAAGAGTTTCAATAATTTGTGGATCGACTAAAGAATTCATTTTTGCTACAATGCGTCCGTCGCCTCCTTTACGAGAGTGTTCAGCTTCTCGGTTGATCATATAAATCATACGCTCACGCATATTTACAGGAGCAACCAATAATTTACGATAAGATTTTTGCCTAGAATATCCGGTTAAAAAGTTGAATAAATCCGTTAAATCTTCTCCTAATTCTTCCCGACAACTCAATAAACCTAAATCAGTGTATAATTTAGCTGTTTTTGGATTATAATTCCCCGTTCCAATATGAACATAGCGACGTATTTTCTCACCTTCCTTACGAACAATTAGAATGACTTTTGTGTGGGTTTTTAATCCCACCAAACCATAGACAACATGAACCCCTGATTGTTCAAGACGACGGGCCCAAATAATGTTATTTTTTTCGTCAAATCTTGCTTTTAACTCCACTAATGCTGCCACTTGTTTTCCATTAGCTGCAGCTGCAATTAAAGCATTAACAATAGGTGAATCTCCCGAGGTTCTATAGAGGGTCATTTTAAGGGTTAAAACATTGGGATCGTAAGCAGCTTGGGTAATAAACTGTTGTACAGAAGCACTAAAAGATTGATAAGGATGATGAACTAGGATATCCCCTTGACGAATTAAAGAAAAAATATCGTCTCCTTCTTGTTGAATCTTACCGTCATCGTTACCATCTACGATTTCTTTTATCCTTTGTAATGAAGGTGGAATTACCGCACTCCAAGGTTTATCTTTCAATTCGGGACAAGGAAGAGACATAAAATAAAATAGGTCTTTTAGTCCTAGTAATCCTTCGATATCATAGATATCAATTTCTTCTAATTTTAAGTCCTCCATCAGTTGATTTCTGATCGGTTCGGGGGTAGTTGCATGGATTTCTAACCGTACTGCAGACTTACCAATATGTCGCTTTCTTAACTCTTGTTCGATGGCTAAAAGTAGGTCATCTGCTTCGTCTTCTTCTACCGATAAATCTGCATTTCTTGTGACTCGAAACGGATGACATTCCTGCACAATCATCCCAGGAAAAAGAGCTTCCAGATTATGAGCAATAACTTGTTCCAAGGGAACCCCTGTCCAGATGGCAGTTTGATCGTCTTCTTGATGCCTTAATTCTGGGGGCAGGGGTACAAAACGAGGTAATACTCCAGGAACCTTTACCCTAGCAAAATGTTCCTCTTGTGTCTCTGGATCTCGTACCACCACCCCTAAATTTAAACTAAGATTGGATATGTAGGGAAAAGGGTGAGATGGATCCACAGCTAATGGGGTCAAAACAGGAAAAATATTATCATCAAAATACTGATGTAAATAAGTTCTTTGTTCTTGATCTAAGTCTACATAATTGATTAAATAAATTCCTTGATTAATTAACAGGTTTCTCAGAGTATATTCAAAGAGATGATCTTGTTCCTTGACTAAGGGACGCAGACGCTTGCTAATAGCTTCTAACTGTTGTAAAGGAGTTCTTCCGTCTGGGGTTAATTTACTTACTCCTGCTTGGAGTTGCTGTTTTAATACAGCGACCCGAACCATAAAAAATTCGTCTAAATTAGAACTAAAAATGGCGACAAATTTAAGTCTTTCTAATAAAGGGGTACGACTATCTAGAGACTCATTTAACACTCGATGATTGAATTCTAACCAACTTAGTTCACGATTAAAATAGTATTGGGGATCTCTCAGATTAATATTCCCTTCTTCAACTTTTGCCTGTGCCATAATTTTAAGTATTTCAGCAAATATAAATAATACTAACTGCCCTCGATTTTAGCTTAAATTATCATCGAGAGCGTTATTATGAGGTTAAGAAAAAAATATTATTCTTTCTTCAGATTTTCTAAACCGGAAACTACTTTAGCCGAATCAATGAGATCGCCTTGTTCAATGTTGTCCACCACATCCATTCCTTGAGTAACCTCTCCAAATACAGCATAGTCTCCATTGAGAAATTCTAGATCCGATAGGGCAAAATAGAATTGAGAGGAAGCGGAATCGGGCATTCTTGAACGAGCCATAGCAACGGCTCCTCGTTCGTGTTTCAGAGCTACCGGCTGAGACATGGCAGTTTTATTCCCCTGTTGTCCCAATGCCTTGCTATAGGTCGGTTTTTCTTCCCCTTGTAGCTTAATTTCTAGGGGTATACGTCGTTCTTGTTGAGTTTCTGGGTCAACAAATCCCCCCATTCCTGTCCCTTGAGGATCTCCTCCTTGAGCTACAAAAGGGGTGGGATCTTTAAGCACGCGATGGAAACTCAAACCATTGTAAAAACCCCTTTCGACGAGATCCACGAAGTTTCCTGCGGTGATGGGAGCATCTTCTCCTTTAACTTCGATGGTGACAGGGGAACCATTAATGGTCATTTCCACCACTGCGTTCCCTTCTAATCTGGGAACAGAAGTTTCTATACTAGATTCACTTGCTTGTTGAATTTCAGTATTTTCAGAACTGGAGGCAATATCGGTGTTATCGGGGACGTTAGAACATCCGGTTATCATCAATCCAAAGATGAGGACAACACAGGTTAAGGTGGTTAACCAGGATTTTTTCGGGTTTCTCATAGATATTTTCTCAGTTATGGATTTTTCAGTCTGCTGTTACAATCCTTCGAGGGGTACTCCTAAGAAGCTTGCCAGTTGCGCTCCTTCGTTTTCTAGTTGAGAAAGGGATACTGGTTGGCCAACGCGGGTTAAAGGAACGTCTCGTCTTTGTTTAACCCGTAGATAGAGTTTTCTTTTGGTGTTTAATCCTTCTTGGATGTCGGCCTTAACTGCTTGCACATCTTCTAAAGGACAAGTAAACTCAATTCGACGGTTTTTGCCAGGAAACCCCCAACGAAAAATTATTACTTTGTTGGTTTGTTTGTTGAATTCATTGTAACCACCGCCAATATCTAAGATCACTGTAAACCATTGGTAAAAGGCCACCAGAGAACCTGCTATTCCGTAGAAAAGTAGAGCGACTCCTTGAGGAATAAATTGCAGAGATGAGGTATCGCTAACAATGAGGAGGTTGGTGTGCAAATAACTGGAAATACCTGCTAAAAGAAAGCCAATTCCACCAATGGAGGAGACCACTGCCCACCAGTAATTGCTGAAGCGACGAGAACCGAGAACGTCTTGACGAAAAATGAGGCGATCGCTTGTCATGGCCGTTGCCTTTGTTCGCTTTTTCATAATTATTATCTATCGCATTGTATCATTTCAGGCACCATAGCTTTTTGTTCTTTCTCTCCAAAACCGAACTTTGATGAACTTTTTTGAATTGCGAATATCTAAAGGTGAAAGATGTGAATAAAAATGATTTATGAACAAGCTTTTCTGAACTAACTTTTACCAAGCTTTGGGTTTGAATTGCTTGTTGTTGAGAATCTTGACAGTTTGTCCTGATTGTATAAGGACAAATAATCCTTTAACTAAGTATATCATTTTAAAAAATTAGCATTTCTAATCTTAGTAAAATCTAGTTTTATCTATTAAGAAGTATTACAAAGGCTCAAACCCCAGACCATTCAATATTCATGAATGTCTTATAATACTGTTTGCAGAGTATGATTACACCTCAGACAAGGCATAAGAATTCATGACATTTTATCAAAGAGCTAGTGGGATATTGTTGCACCCAACCTCTTTACCGAGTCGCTTTGGGATTGGTGACTTAGGAGAAGGCCCCTATCGCTTCATTGACTTTTTAGCAGCTAGTGGTCAAACATTATGGCAAGTATTACCTTTAGGCCCTACGGGATTTGGCAATTCTCCTTATCTATCCTATTCCGCTTTTGCTGGCAATCCTTTATTGATTAGTCCTGATATTCTCTATGGAGATGGGTTACTTACCCAAGCTGACTTAGATGCTTATCCTGATCTACCTGATGATACAGTAGATTACGATTTAGTGGTGGAGCATAAGTTACCTTTACTGAAAAAAGCCAGTGACACTTTCAAAAATGGGAATTTCCACGAATTAAGGGGAGAGTTTGAAGAATTCTGTCGTTGTAATACCTATTGGTTAGATGATTATGCCCTATTTATGGCTATTCACGACGATAATCCCAAAAAAGCATGGCCCGAATGGGAGCGAGATATTGCTAAACGGGAACCCCACGCTCTAGATACTTATCGTGGCAAGTATGCAGAAGCTATTTTCTACCATAAGTTTGTGCAGTTTGAGTTTGTGCGTCAGTGGAAGCGGGTAAAAAAATACGCCAACGATCGCAACGTTAAGATTTTTGGAGACATTCCTATTTATGTCGCTTACGATGGTGCAGATGTCTGGTCCCACGTAGATAATTTCCGTGTTGACCCCAATACCCTAGAAGTGAACTTAATGGCAGGGGTTCCTCCAGATTATTTTAGCGAAACTGGGCAATTGTGGGGAAATCCTGTCTACAATTGGCAAAGAGTACAAGAAACTGGCTTTAGTTGGTGGATTGAACGGTTTAAGGCTACTCTGGAATATTACGATGTAGTGAGAATTGACCATTTCCGAGGTTTTGAAGGCTACTGGGCGGTTCCCAAAGGAGAAAAGACCGCTATGAATGGGCAATGGTTAAAAGCCCCAGGAGATGCCTTTTTTGCCCGTCTCAAGGAAACTTTGGGAACCCTACCCATCGTTGCGGAAGATTTAGGGGTAATTACTCCGGAGGTGGAAGCTTTACGGGATAGATACGAGTTCCCAGGAATGAAGTTACTACACTTTGCTTTTGACTCGGATCGCTCTAATCCTTTCTTGCCCTACAATTACTACAATCGCAACTGTGTGGTTTATACCGGAACCCACGACAACAATACTACTATAGGCTGGTTTGCAGAACGGAATTTTGAGGAAAAAGCTAGAGTTACCGACTATTTGGGGGGGATTTCTCCAAAAGGGATACACTGGACTCTGATTGCTTGTGCAATGGCTTCTGTAGCTAATCAAGCGGTATTTCCCTTACAAGATATTCTCGGCTTAGAAAGTAATTGTCGTATGAACACCCCTGGTTTAGCTGCTGGTAACTGGGGATGGCGGTATCGTCATGAAATGTTGACCCCAGAACTAACGGAATATTTACGTTATATAACCGAATTATACGGTAGGCTACCGTCTTAATGTCTAGAATGGTAAAGGAACAAAGACGTAGCCAGGGTGGGTGAAATCTTTGTTATTCGTTACCTGAGAGGATGGGTTTACCTATGGGTTTTTCCCCTAAAGGCTATATTAATAGCAAAGAAAGTGCAGGGAAGCTGATTAGTTTTCCTCTATTTTGTTTAGCGATTGTTGTATTAACTTACGGCAGTTTTGGCTGGTATGTGGCTAGTTCTGCTATTACCTGGAGTCATTGGTTAGCTAACCAAGGGGACGCTTGGGGATGGTTTTTGAAACAGGAAACCATCTTTTTATTGCTTCATTTTTTAGCTAGTGGAGTTGTCATCGTTATTACCGCAAGTTTAGCTGCACCAGTTGCTGTAGTTACGATTCTTTTTGGGAGGAGCTTTCAATCGGATTTAAAAGCCATTATAGCAGTTTTGTTATGGTCGTTTATTGTGGTTGTAATGCTTCGTTGGATTGGGGATTTTTCTCGCATTCTTTTGTTATTTTCTGCTGCAATTTTAGGTAAATTAGAGCTACAAAAACTGGGATATTCTCAATGGTTAGTAGTCCCTACGTTAGTTTTGGTTTGTTTGGGTGGGTTCACTTTGGGATTGGTCGGTTATTATCAGTGGCAATAAACACAGATTATTCATAGTAATTCAATTTTGTATCTTGGCGCAGGGCCCTTGTTTGTTCTAAAACATTCTCTATGTTTTCTTGGGAGAGATTTTGGATATAGTTTATTTTAATTTCTTCCAATAAATCATTGAGTAAAGATTCAATTTGGTCAATACTATGTTCTGCTTGTAATTCGCTACCTAAAGATCCACTAAATTTTTCAACCAACTTTTCTAATAATTGGTCAAATTCTGGATCTTCTATTAACAATCCTTGCAGTCCACCGGATACCCCTTGATACAGTTGAGAAACTAGTCTTTCTGTTAGTTGGGATTGCATTACTTTTATCCCTGGTAGGTTTTCCAAGCCTTGATATGCAGGGGTTTGGGTCAAAGCCTTATCTATATTATAACGTAAAAATTGTTCTGCTTCGGGACGAATTTCGGGAATCACTTTATTGATGATCAAATTAGCCATTAGCTTAACTAATTCCGAGGTTTCATTAACATCATTAATGTCAACATATTGGGTATTATTTTGTTTAACTAGGATGTCGCGAACCGTTCCATCTTTAATAGTTCCTTGAACTTGATTGACTACTTGAAGAATGACGACTTCTGTAATATCTTGAGCAATTCCTGCTACGAAACCTTGACTAGCTTGTCTCTTAATTGCTTTCAAGTTAATCAGTTTTGCTTGATCCAAACGAATAGTTAGAGGAACAATTCTTAAGAAACGAAACAGAGGAATAATTAAGAAAATGTCGTACCAACGCCATAACATAGCATCAAACCAACTAACCCCTGTATGACGACGACTAATAAACCAAGATCGTGCTAAAAACTCTGTTAAAAATAATAGGAAAAAAGGGAAATCGATTAATCCAAAATTGTTAACAGGTTCTCCATTTTCTCCTACGGGGCGAAAGTAATTTGTCGCAATCAAAGGTTTGATTTGTTCGTCGAAAAAATTAAGCTCATTTCGCCAGCCATTTTCTTGAAAATTATCAGCACTCCAAAACTTCTCAAAAGCATCTTTTGCAGAAGCATCCTCATCATCTAAAACGTGTTCTCGCATTTTATTTTTAATTCTTTCTAAGGTTCCTGTTTTATTAGCAACTAAAAAGGGATTATTTTCAACCATCCTGACACTTCTTCTACGAAGATCAGCCAATATTTTATCAATATTTTGTTGAGATGCTTGACTTTCTATGAGGTTAGAATCTGTAAAGGCTTGTTGACTGATAAGCTGATTAACTGCTTCGTTTAAATCTTCTACTCTGTCTAGATATTGCGCCGTATCTCTATAGGGTTCTATTCCTTTAATGATATCGTATTGCGTAATTAATTGCGAAAGAGAACTGGGAATTACTCTTAAAGGAGGTTTAGGAATTTCTCTTTCAAATGTGCCAATTTTTATATAGAGTTGCACCCTACCTTGTAACCAAAAATCCCGTAGTGGAATGTAACTTAAATCAAAGATGACTAAAACATAGTTGAATAAAATGATCAAAGCCATAATTTGTTCGAACCATAAACGAGGACGAAAAAATTTTTTTGGAGATCCCGGAGACAGTTGTTTTATGGTCATAGAAGAATCACACCCCTTAAAAAAATTTGCTAAACCTATTATAAAGGAACTTTCTCATCTGTCTAGGAAGTCTAAACATTTATGTTTTATAGTAAAATGGAAGAAAATATTATTATAATTTTTCTGTTTCTTCTCACACTCTCTAACTAACCCATATTAAGAATGACGACAAATATTCAAAAATCCTCTAACTATAAAGTAGGTGGAAGTCTGGGTTTTGATCATCCTACTTATGTAGAAAGACAAGCAGATAAAGCTCTTTTAGCAGCCCTAAAAAACGGTAAGTTTTGCTATATTTTTAACTCCCGTCAAATGGGGAAATCAAGTTTAAGAGTACGCGCTATGCACCAACTACAGAAGCAAGGAATGAGTTGTGCTTCTGTTGATATTACCAGTTTGGGAAGCGATGTTAGTCAGAAACAATGGTACAGTGGCATCATTACGCAATTATTTTTAGGTTTTAATTTAATTGGAAAAGTTAACTTAAAAGTTTGGCTTAGAGAACGAGACGAGTTATCAGGGATTCAAAAATTTAGTGAATTTTTAGAGGAAGTATTATTAGTTAATTCTCCTGGAGAAAAGGTTTATATTTTTATCGATGAAATTGACAAAGTTCTTAGCCTAAATTTTTCTTTAGATGATTTTTTTTCTGTGATTCGGTTCTTTTATAATCAAAGGGCAGAGAATCCTAAATTTAATAGATTGGTGTTTTCTCTCTTCGGAGTTGCCACCCCAACGGATTTAATTGAAGATAAAACCCAAACCCCTTTTAACATTGGTTTCCCTATCGAATTAACCGGGTTTACTGCAGAAGAGATAGCACCTTTATCTCCTGGTTTAATGCCGATTAGCAATTATCCACAACGGGTTCTTACTGCAATTTTAAACTGGACAGGGGGACAACCATTTTTAACCCAAAAAATTTGTGATTTGTTATTAACCCAAGGAAATATTATTCCCGATGATCAAGAGGAAGAGTGGGTAGATAAAATTATTAAAGAATTTATTATTGAAAATTGGGAATCTCATGACGAACCTGTTCACCTAAAAACTATTCGAGAACGAATTTCTAGGAATGAAAAAAAAGCAGGAAGACTGTTAGGAATGTATCAACAAATTTTGCAACAGGGTTTTTTAAAAAGTGATGAAAGTCCTGAACAAACAGAATTAAGATTATCTGGATTAGTGGTCAAAAGAAATAGTCAGTTAGTAGTTTATAATAAAATTTATCAATCCGTTTTTAATCAAAAATGGATCAAAAAAGAATTAGAAAAAATTAGGCCCTATTCTGAAATGTTGACCGCTTGGGTAAACTCTAATTACGAAGATAACTCCCGTTTGTTAAGAGGAAAAGCTCTAGAAGATGCCCTAAATTGGTCTATGGACAAAAGTCTAAGTAATCTCGATTATAAGTTTTTAACCGAGAGTCAAAACTTAGATAAACGGGAGGCAAAAGTCAATCTCAAAGCCCAACAACAAGCCAACGATATTTTAACCGCAGCTAACCAGAAAGCACAACGTATGATACGTTCAGGTGTGGGTATTTTAGCCGTTTCGGTAGTAAGTGCAGCCATGGCCTTGACTCAAATGTGGGTTGCCTTTGAAAAGCAAAAAGAAGCCCAACTAGGAACCCAATTAGAACGCATCGGAGATAGTGCCTGGAGACAATTTGAATTTGAACAACTAGACGGTTTAGTATCAGCAATAGAAGCTAATCAAGAATTAATAAAAATTGTCAACGATCAGAGACTTCTAGAAAATTATCCCGCCACCAGCCCCATTTCCGCCCTGGAACAAATTATCAACAGCATCCAAGAAAAAAATAAATTAATCGGTCATCAAGATGCAGTAAATAGTGTTAACTTTAGTCCCGATGGTCGCTGGATAGCTACTGCTTCCAGTGATGGAACTGTTCGTTTATGGAACCGACAAGGGGAACAACAAGCTATATTAAGAGGTCACGAAGGCAATATTTATGGGGTAACTTTCAGCCCCGATAGTCGAACCCTTGCTACTGCAGCCCAGGACGACACCGCCAGAATTTGGGACTTAGAGGGAAAACAACTAGCAGTCCTCAAAGGCCATACTGCCTCAGTTTATAGCGTCAACTTTAGCCCAGATGGTCAACGCCTAGCCACCACCTCATCGGACCGAACGGCTAAAATTTGGGATCGAGAAGGGAATCTAGTAATGGTATTAGAAGGTCATCTGAAATCAGTCGATGACGTAGCTTTTAGCGCAGACAGTCAACAAATCGCAACAGCTTCACGGGATGGAACTGTTAAATTATGGGATAATCAAGGTAATCTGCTTAAAACACTAAAAGATGAAGGTTCAAAACTAAAAGATAAGGACTTGTCTTTTTACAGCGTTAGTTTTAGTCCCGATGGTCAACACATTGCCGCAGGGGCTAAAGATAAAACCGTCAAAATTTGGGACCAACAGGGAAATTTAATCACAACTCTCAACGGTCATCAAGGATTCGTCAATAGCGTCGTATTTACTCGGGATGGTCAATGGATAATTAGTGGTTCGAGTGATGGAACCGCAAGACTTTGGAGTAAACAAGGACAAGAAGTCCATATCTTTAAAGGTCACCAAGATCCTGTTTTTGATGTTACCTTAGATGTCCCAGGGAACCAATTAGCCACCGCATCCAGCGACGGAACTGTTAAACTGTGGGTTCTTAATCAACAAACTCTCAACAATGGCTTTGATACCTTAGATACTAATGTCACCAGCGCAGACTTTTCTAAGGATGGGAAAAAATTAGCCATCGCCAATGAAAACGGCAGGATTTCTATTTGGAATTTACAAGGGGAAAAGTTACAAGAATTTTTAGCAAATAGGAGTGGGATTAATACTATTAGTTTGTCCCCCGATGGTAAAATAATCGCTACAACCGATGATAATGGCAAGGTTAATTTATGGAGTTTAAAAGGGCAAGCATTAGGAGAATTTAAAAGTAGTAATGCACGAATTTATAGCATTGCTTTTAGTTCTGATAGTAAAATGTTAGCTACTGCTAATCGTTCAGGGCAGGTTAGTTTGTGGGATTTAACTCAAAAACAAGATAAATTTATCCAAAACTTTCAAGCTCACGAAGAGAGTGTTAATCATATTGTTTTTAGCAAAAATGATCAAAAACTTGCCACGGCTTCTGTAGATAAAACTGTAAAAATATGGGATTTAGAAGGTAGATTAGAACAATCATTTTCTGGACATACAGAAGCTGTTAATTGGTTAGATTTTAGTCCAAATGACCAATATGTAGTCACCGCATCTGAAGATAGTACCATTAAATTATGGGACAGAAAAGGAGAATTAATAACCGTATTAAAAAGCGATTTGTTTCCCATTTCTCGCGTAAGTTTTAGTCCCGATGGCGAATATATTATTACCGCATCTCAGGATGGAACGGTGAGATTGTGGGATCAAGAAGGAAGATTACACACAAAAATGAAAGGTCATCAAGAATCCCTCGAAACCCTAGAATTTACTGCAGATAATCGAACTATATTAACAGTTGCTAGGGATGGTACAGTAAAAATATGGCCTCTAGAATCAGAATTTGCTCGCTTAAATTCCCTATTAGAACAAGGATGTTATTGGTTAAAAGATTATTTAATTACCCGTCCCGAAGAACAGCAAAAATTATCCAGTTGTTCTTCTGAAATCGTGCCAAAAAACCCTTAACTGAATATTAATATTTCATTTTGTAACAAAATATAGGGGAATACACTGCCCAAGCGTGTCAGGCTATGCTAATGTATAGGAGATTGAGAATTTTTCGAGTTCGGTTTCAGCATTGGTTATGATTAGTAATTGGTTCGTTCCTGTCTACATCGCCTGGTGGGTTTCCGAAATTTCAGTCGATTTTCTCGTAACCTTCTAATTTATTTTGGAGACAAGCCATGACAATTTATGTAGGCAATATATCGTATGATGTAACCTCTGATGATTTGACAGAAGTTTTCAAAGAGTACGGTACCGTTAAACGGGTATCCCTTCCCACAGATCGTGAAACCGGAAGACCCAGAGGATTCGGTTTTGTGGACATGGAAAACGATGACGAAGAAAATGTCGCCATCGAAACCTTAGATGGGGCTGAGTGGCTAGGGAGACAAATGAAAGTAAACAAAGCAAAACCTCGTGAAAACTCTGGCCGTGGTGGTTCTGGAGGATTTCCTAAGCAGAGAAGTTTTTCCTAGTAGAATCTTGTGTAAAAAGCATTTATAGTTTTTTGATTTATCGCGCTTTCAATCCTAGAGAAGGCGCGTTTTTTTATGATCAAAACAAAGGATTTGAGTTCGTCCCATATAATATTTAAGGGGGCAGTGGTCTCAATTAGATGAGATTACCCTCTTTTATGCTAAATGTAATAGTGTCTTTTTGCGAAAATCTTGTTATCAACTAACCTATGGACTTTTCTAGTAACATTGCCAGTCAACTGAATGCGGGAACAATCCTACCAGAAGGAATTGTTATCATTACCTTAATGTTGGTTCTCATTGGGGACCTCATTGGAGGTCGCAACGCCCGAACGTGGCTACCCTACGGGGCGATCGCTGGTTTATTAGCCGCTTTGTTTACCCTCTATCGGGCTTGGGATAGCCCTGAGACAGTGGGATTTCTTGGGGCGTTTAATGGAGACAATTTAAGTATCGTCTTCCGAGGAATTATCGCCTTATCCACCATTGTCACCCTTTTGATGTCGATTCGCTACGTGGAACAGACGGGAACATCTTTGGCTGAGTTCATCGCCATTATGTTAACAGCAACTTTGGGGGGAATGTTTCTCTCCGGCGCTAACGAGTTGGTGATGATTTTTGTCTCTTTGGAGATGCTGAGTATCTCATCTTACTTGATGACAGGATATATGAAGCGAGATCCTCGTTCCAACGAAGCAGCTTTAAAATATCTTTTGATTGGGGCATCGAGTTCGGCTATTTTCCTCTATGGTAGTTCTTTGTTGTACGGCCTATCGGGAGGGGAAACCACCTTAAATACTATCTCAGAACAAATTTTAACCAGCGACAGTAATTCTTCTTTGGGATTAGCGATCGCTTTAGTATTCGTTATTGCTGGTATCGCCTTTAAAATTTCTGCCGTTCCTTTCCACCAATGGACACCCGATGTTTACGAAGGTTCCCCCACCCCTGTAGTGGCTTTTTTATCGGTGGGATCAAAGGCTGCTGGGTTTGCCTTAGCCATTCGTTTACTGGTGACAGCATTCTCTTCTATTGTGGATCAATGGCATTTAATCTTCACTGCCTTAGCTATCCTCAGTATGGTATTAGGTAATGTGGTAGCCTTGGCACAAACCAGTATGAAACGGATGTTAGCCTACTCTTCCATCGGCCAAGCTGGTTTTGTAATGATCGGTTTAACCGCCGGAAGCGATGCAGGATACTCTAGCATGGTGTTCTACTTACTAATCTATCTGTTCATGAACCTAGGGGCGTTCAGTGGGGTTATTCTTTTCTCCCTCCGTACTGGAACTGACCAAATTAGTGAATATGCAGGACTTTATCAAAAAGACCCTCTATTAACTTTAGGTTTAAGCCTTTGCTTACTATCTTTAGGCGGTATTCCCCCCTTAGCTGGATTTTTTGGCAAGATTTATCTGTTCTGGGCCGGTTGGCAAGCTGAACTCTACGGACTAGTAATACTAGCTTTGGTTGCCAGTGTAATTTCTATTTACTATTACATTCGTGTTGTTAAAATGATGGTGGTTAAAGAACCTCACGAAATGTCCGATTCTGTGAAAAACTATCCCGAAATTAGCTGGAATTTACAGGGAATGCGTCCTTTGCAAGTTGGTTTAGTGTTATCGGTTATTGCTACTTCTTTGGCAGGTATTTTATCTAACCCTCTGTTTACTCTCGCCAATGATTCTGTGATTAGCACCCCTATTTTGCAATCATCGGTGGTCAATACTCGTATTTCCCAAGTAAAAACCCCTTCTTCTACCATTGGTGCAAGTGGTGAAACAATGGAGGTAGAATAGTTTAATTAGTTATCAGTTATCAGTGAACAGTTATTGGTTAAATCTATTGTTCACTGTGTTACTGGTCTCTATCAAAAAATAGTCTATAAGGTAAATAAAATGAAGATTGTTTTTGTTTATAACGCAAATAGTGGTCTGATGAATACTGTTCTAGATATCGGACATAAAATCGTTAGTCCCGATACCTATGAGTGTAATCTTTGTGGAATTACTTATGGCATATTAAAAGAAAATCAAGAATGGAAAGCATATAGGGAGTCCTCTAGGAACGAATTAGAATTTTTACATAAAGATGAGTTTGAAAAAAAATATCAGCAAACACGAGACTACCCTATTGTTCTAGCCAGTGACACAGATAACAAGCTCTCCGAACTCATTAGTAAGGAGGAATTAAATAAACTGGAAAGCGCAGAACAATTAATTAAAAAATTGCAAGAAACTATTCAATAGTTTTACATAGGGATTAATTGATCCCAAGAATTCCACTAGAGCATCTATCATTAGCTAATATAAAAAATACTTTAATCATCACATAAAATGACCACATCACCTTTAAGCTGGACAGAACTAGAAAACCTAACCCACTGGACCATAGATAATACTAATGGACCGACCAATTCCCAAGCAATTTTAAGGCTTTTTGGTCATCAAGAAAGGGATATTAGAGTCACCCTTTACCGTGATAACCATGCTTGGTGTCCCTACTGTCAAAAAGTCTGGTTATGGTTAGAAGAAAAACAAATTCCCTACCGTATCAAAAAAGTTACTATGTTTTGCTACGGAGAAAAAGAAAGGTGGTATAAAAAAGTTGTCCCATCTGGGATGTTACCAGCTTTAGAATTGGACGGAGAGATAATCACTGAAAGCGATGATATTTTACAGTCCCTAGAAGCAACCTTTGGCCCCTTGACTCATAGCATGAAAGATCCCAAGGTTATTCCCCTACGACAGTTAGAAAGGTTACTATTTCGGGCCTGGTGTGGATGGTTATGTTATCCTACCTGGTCAAAGAGACAAGAACAGAAAAACCGTGAACAATTTGTTCAGGTAGTCGAGATGGTAGAAAAAGCTTTAGCAGATACCCCAAGTCCCTATTTTTTGGAGGATTTTGGCATAGTAGATGTGATTTTCACCCCCTACGTAGAGCGCATGAACGCCAGCTTATATTACTATAAAGGCTATTCCCTGCGAGAAGAAAATGAAGGTTTTAGTGGGTGGTTTGATGCAATGGAAACCCGTCCCACCTATCGAGGAACTCAAAGCGACTTTCATACCCATGTTCATGACTTACCACCACAAATGGGTGGATGCTATGAAAATGGGGACGAACAAACAAAAATTAATCAAAATCGTGTAGATAACGGTTCCTGGTTCGGTTTACCCGATGTGATGTATGGTGAACCCTCAAACTCCCGTCAAGAGGCCTTGCAACGAGTCCTCAAACATCGTGATAATATCGTTCGGGTTAACCCTGGAAAGGATGCAATGGTGGATGAAGCTTTACGTTGTGCATTGACGACTCTGATGACAGAGGAAACTTGTCAACCCCCAAAAGGTTCAGATGTTGCCTTACGGTATTTACGGGACAGAATTAATGTCCCACGGGATATGTCCATCTATGCAGGAAAACGTTTAAGGGAAGCACTAGAAACCACCGCTAGTTTAGTTGGCGATCGCCAGGGAGTCCCCATTCCAGTTAAACATCGACGGGATCAAGATCCCACCAATTTTGCCTAGTTGAATAAAATTATAGGGTCAATTGTTTTTGATTTTGGGTAACTAAACGTTCAAATTCTTGTAAAATTTGGACGTATTTTTGCGGTGCAACCTGGCTAACATTAACATGATCAGCATCTTCGACTAAGAGTATTTTTTTGGGAACCTTAGCTTCTTGAAAGAGAGTTTTACTCATGGTGTAAGGAACGGTGCGATCATCGGTTCCATGAATTAATAATAAAGGGACTTTTAGCGAGGATAATTTCTGCAAAGAATCAAACCGTTGATGCACCAATAACTGGTGGGGAAACAATCTATAAAAGAAACCCGAACAGTTGGCCATGTCTACCATAGAGGTAAAAGAACCTTCCACAATAAGACCGGCTGCCTGGGGTTGACTAACCACTAAATCTATAGCAACGGCACCCCCCATAGAATGACCATAGATAAAGATGTTTTGGGGTTTAATTTGACGTTCTTTGATCAAATAGTCCCACGCTACTTGAGAATCGCTGTAGATTTGTGCTTCCGTGGGGAATTTCCCTTCGCTAAGACCATAACCCCGATAATCAATAATCAGAACTGAATATCCTTGATTATAATAGGTCTGGATTGTGCCTAAGTTGCAGCTAACGTTTCCCCCAACCCCGTGCAGATATAATAGAACTTTTTCTGGATAGGTATGGGATTGAATCCACCACCCATGTATCCGTTCCGTTTTACCTTGAGGATTTTTTACGGACAACCAAACATCTTCGTACTGCATTCCCAAATCAGCAGGAGTTGTGTTGATAGGAAAGTAGGGTTTAAAAATGAGTCGCTTTTGACCGAAAATGAGAGCAACACAAGCAAATAGATAAAGCGTCACTCCCACACCAACACCACTCAGTAATCCTTTTAAAAAAAGGTCAATAGTCATTCAAGAATTATCCTCGCGTTTTACGTTTTACTGACATCTTGCACCAATACATAAAAACTTAAATTAGCAAGCAGTTCCTCACTCCGTTCCGGCGTTATCGCACAGCGTTCGGCTTTTAACTAAGAGATAAAAGCGTTAAGCTTATGTTTAATCTCACTCACAGCAGATGATAGAGATTGATATGTTTCAACTGATGACTGATAGCTGATAGCTGAACGCTTACAAACTAGCCAGTTTTATCGAAGGTGCAAGATTTGAGTTTTAGTTGAAATAACTAGTTTAGAAGAGATTTTGAATTACTCTCCTGTGATGGACAAATCTCTTACCCAAACTCTCGGACACACGCCCCCAGGAGTAACCTCTGCTTTTGATTCCACACAGATAATGGACTTCAATAAGGTGAGATAATCTCCTGCAACGGTAGCTGCGTCAATACTGGTTAATTCCCCTTTATTGACTAACCAACCATCGAATGGCAAAGAGAAAGAACCCTGTAGGGAATTTACTCCGGCATGGAGGGCTTGTAATTGGTCGATAAAAATAAGGTTTTCTCCTTCGTCTAGGTTATATTGAGGATCTGCTTGATGGTTGGAGAAGACGTGATAGAAATGGGAACCCACTGTAACCTTTGCCCCAATATTCGCGTTTCCGGTAGGTTGGGCGTTCATTCTTTTAGCAGTTCCCGAACTGTGTAATAATCCTGTCAAAACCCCGTCTTTAATCAATTCAACTGCACGGGTAGGAGTTCCTTCTCCATCGAAGGTTTCTGCCCCAATATTCTCGGGATGGAGAGCGTTATCGCACAGACAAAGTAAGGGAGAAGCGAGTTCTTTTCCTAAAGATTCTAAGTCAGAAAGACTTTGTTTATCTAAGATATTCTGAGCATTAAACAGATTAGAAAAGGCACCAATTAAACTCAAAAAGGCTTTGGGAGAAAAAACAACGGTGTATTTTCCTGATGGAATGGTTCGATAATTGATATGGCTGATTGTTTTTTCTGTGACTTCTTTTAAACAACCATCAACGTCTAAGGTTTCTAGCCCTCGACTAATTTTTACCGAACTAGCACCCCTGGGTTTTTTTCCTTCTTCTTCTGCTCGACTATAAAGATAGATAACCGAGTAGGAACGGGCTTCTTGACGTAGGGAACCTTCGCTGTTGAGATAGAATCTTTTTATGTCCTCTTGGGATAACCCATTGTAGGGAACTCCTTTGATGGCGGGATGAGCTTGTAAGAGCTTTGTTTCTGCTTTGATTAATGTATCAATTAAGGTAGGAACAGGAGCTGCTTCTACGATTTCATCTGCAATATTTTCGATACTATCTTGGGCTTGAGGACTGAAGTCTGGGGGGTTGTCCTTATTACCAAAAGTGCTGGCTTCTTTTGCTGTTTCCAGGGCAAGTTTTATCCCTAGTTCGTCTAAATCAGTGGTGCTTGTAACTCCTACAGTTCCCTTCTCATTCCATACGCGAACAATAACGCTAGAGCGGTTTGATGCTTGGACTTGTTTGGGTTCTCCATTATCCACTTCGACGCTAGTTTCATCGATGGAAGAACCATAAATGTCGTACTTATTAATGTTTAGCTTTTCTGCGCTACTTTGAGCATATTTGGCGATGGTTTCTGTATTAAGCATTGCTATTTTATGGACTTAAAATAATATTTTTAATTTTCTCTTAAACTATTATATCTTATTCTCTTTTGGTTTTTCAAGGTAAATAACTTTTAGCATGAATTTTGGCTTATTTCTTAAAGCAAACAGCCCATATAATTATGCTGGTAAACCCGATGTAGATAAAAACTGTAATCCAATCTAAAAAAGTATGAGATATCATATTAAATTCAGTCTCTTATTGATGTATTAAATACGTAGGCAACAGGGATTAATTTTCACCTATTGCCTAGTTCAATTGTTAGTTAACCCTTATCGATTTTAGCTAAAAGTTGGGTTGCTTGTTCGCACAAAGCTTGATGACAATGACCATTACTAGCGATTAAACATCCCCATTGACGCACATCTCCTCGGTTATAAATCAAGGGATCTCCGTTTTCGTGGGTAAATTTTCCTCCTGCCTCGGTTAAGATTAATTCTGGTGCAGCAAAATCCCAATCTTTAGCGGCAGATTTACCGGATAAGGAGATATAAATATCAGAAGTTTTTTCCAATAAAGTACAAATTTTCCCTCCGACACTGCCCATATAAATGCGGTCTTTTAGAGGTAAAGCATCGATTAACGCCTGAAATCGGTCATCTCTATGGGTACGACTAACTACTAAATATAACTCCTCAAGTTGATTTCTGTCGGATACTTTGATAGGGGTAACGGTTCCGTCGGGGGTTTCCACAAAAGTACCGTTTCCTTTACTAGCATAATAAATTTTTTGTGCTTCAGGAATGGCAACCACTGCTACCATCGGGCGGCCTTGATATGCTAAGGCAATGTGTAAGGCGTATTCACCTGTTTTATCGATAAAATCCCTGGTACCATCAAGAGGATCAATAATCCAAACCCAGTCTTTATCGATAGGTTCTGTGCCTTGGTGGGTTTCTTCACTCAAATAACCGAAGGTGTCTTCAGGAAAAACCTTTTGTAAATGCTCTAAGATGTAATGGTTAGCGGCTATGTCCGCTGCAGTAACAGGACCATCTTTTTTGTCCTCATTAACCTCTAAATCCTGTTCTCCTCGGTAATAGGAACTGAGAATTTTAGCAGCCCCCCAACCAACAGAGCGGGTAATTGCTTCGATTTCTTCTAATTTTTGGGTTTGCGTCATGTCCAAGCTAGTACCTTGATGATAGCATTTTCCTAATTTTATCCTTATATCGTCTCGATTAAAATGGTGATTTGCATAATTATTGCAAGGTAGAAAAGATTACACTAACAGTCTGTTTTTTTGATTTATTGTTGGTCTTTGCTTTACCAAACCACAAGATTTTATTATACCGAGCTTGACTAATGAACGCACAAATGATATTGTGGATGCGAAAAAAATTGGAATAATGATTGAATAAAAACATCCGAAAATTTAAGGTCTTCAAGAGATGAAAGATAGACGATTTTAAGTTAGGATCTAAAGCGTGGAAATTATCGCAAAGGTTTTCCCCTGGAAAATTCTCCAAATATCGTAGAATTTCCAACCTCTTTGTCGCAGATATAGGTATATCTTAAAAACATCATGCTCAACAGAATCGCTAGTCAAATTAAAAAGTATTTTCCTGCACCAGAAGTGAGTGCGCACTGTGATGGTCCTTGTGGTGTCTATGACCCCGCTTCTGCTCGTGTTTATGCCGAAGCAGTATCATCTATGACCAAGAAAATTGCAGATTTAGAAGCTCATGTCCCTTCCCCCGATGACAAAGCTGCTACTGTTGCCTATCACAACACCTTATCCCGTTATATCGCTGTTAAGGAAGAGCAAGCGCAGAAAACAAAAGAAGAGTTATTAATCCTCTGGACTGACTATTTTAAGCCTGTACACCTGGAAAAATACCCCAATCTCCATGATATGTTCTGGAAAGCCGCCAAGCTTTGCTCTTCTTGTAAAGTTGAAGTAAACCAAGCTCATGCTAACCAATTACTCATGGAAGTTGAGAAAATTCACAAAGTCTTCTGGGAAACTAAAGGACGTGATGTAGCTTGGGTAAAAGCTAGTTAGATTGTTTAATTCAAGGTGGTAGGCTAAATTTTGCTCCCAACAAGCAACTATCGAGAATTGCTACTTTGGTTATTTCGGTTGCGTCAACGGTTTTCCGTGACAGGAAACTCCATGTTTCCTATTTTAGAAGCAGGAGAAGAAGTGCTTGTTGATACAAATGCCTACCACCGTTTTCTACCAGAAATTGGTGATTTAATCGTTGCTTGGCATCCCCAGCAACCTAATTTAAGAATCATCAAACGGGTGGTAAAAGTTGATGATAATGGTAATTGTTTTTTGATGGGAGAAAATAGTTTAGAGAGTGATGATAGTCGGTCTTTTGGTTTGGTGAGTTTGCAAGGAATTATTGGCAAAGTAACCAGTAAGTTTCTCTAATTTTGATTCATTTTTTCGGGAACCAGTCTTCGTTTAATAGTTCTTCTAGAGTGTAAGGACATTCTTTAGGGAATGTTTCTAATCCCGATTTAACTGAGACATATTTACGGGCTTTTTTATAAATGGTTGAGAGATTTTCATTAAGATAATTATGAAAGTTTTTTGTCATGCGATCATTCAGTTGGTTGCGAAATCCAATAACTTCTGCGCACCAATGTCGATGATTTCGCTCATGTTCATTATGCCAATATTCTAACAAAAGTAGGTGACGGACAATCTGTTCTAATAAACTTTCTACTTTATGTCTTTTTTCACTACCCAAATCCTCTAATTCCTCAATTAAGTTTTCTAAATCTAATTCATCGAACCGCTTGTCTTTTAAAAGTTTAACTGTTTCCATTATCCATAAATAATCATCAATCTCATATAGTTCTTTAAGTTCATTAATAGTTGATAAAGACATGATTACTAGATATTTATTCTTGAATTCAAGTATTATTATAACTCACGATTTTGGTTTTGATTGTGAAGAATTTGTTTGATTAACTTAATTGTTTGTTCGGTATCCCTTGCAATAAAGGTTAAATCAGGGGATAAACTTTGGAAAAATTGTTGACTCTCTAGATGTTTACTTAATAAAATAACTGGTTTTCTATTCTTTAATGCTAAGGCTATTTCTGATACGGTTCCTAACCCAATTCCACAGGCAACGATAACATGAGAAGATAAAACATTGATATTATTTCTAGCGTTTCCCATATCAGTAATAATAGCAATATCCACAGCAGAAGAAATATTTTGACTATTATTTGATGGTAAAATGCCAAGGGTTAATCCTCCTGCTTCCTTTGCTCCTTTATTGGCTGCATCCATTACCCCAACATTTCGCCCTCCTGTCAGTAATATCCAGTATTCTTGGGCAATTAATTTTCCTAATTCGTAAGCATTTTTAATATCTGTTTCTGTTGCTAAATCTCCCGGTCCCATAACTCCAATAATCTTTTTTTTTCATTTTTGTATCCTATACCAACTAAATCTGCTTTAGAAAGTAGATAATGATATTAAGAAGGCAAGGGGGGAAAAAATATTACTCTACAATAACAACCTGAGTTCGGTGTTGGGAGTTGAATCTTTTTTAACCAGAGAATTGGCGTTAAATAAACCTTAATTGACATTTTTAGAAGTTTGTGCTTCACTATCATAGTGAATTATATCACTTTTGACCCTAATTTAACCTGAGTTCGACATAAAAAAATTTATAGAAAATCAGTGAATTTTAGGAGTTTCAAACGCTTTAATTCTGAACTCAGGTTCCCTATTCTACATTTCAAACAACAAAAATAGAGGTCAAATTTCCCCAAATCAAAAATAGTACACTTTTATTGTTTATAATTTTTTCTTTTTCGGTATAGTACGTGTGTAATTACTGAAACAATTCTTAATAAAAGTTTATGAACTGTACATTTGATTTTAGAAGCTTCTCAAAAAGTCTGGGGGGACTCGCCGAAAGTTAGGGGACAAAGA
>NZ_JARVCN010000262.1:0-4461 GCF_038442745.1 Crocosphaera sp. Alani8 | reverse complement strand
TCATCCCGACGCTGAACTTCGTTACAGCGCGGGGCTTCTCGGCGGTGAGCTAAAACGTCGTCAGGAACCTACGGTTATTCACGTTAATAAAGGACTTATAGGAAGCAATAATAAGAAAGACGAGAAAAAACCTGTCATTATTGTAAGAAAAGGTACTAAAACAACCTATTGTTCCGAAGTTTCTTTCAATGGAAAGTGCAAGATCATTTATCGACCTGATAACGAAACAAGATATGGCAGTCCCAAAGTCTGGATAGAAGTGAATGCTGGTACTAAAATTTCTATGAAATCTGAGACAATAATAGTTAAAAACCAGGTTAATAGAGATAGTAATGTTCCTGTTTTAGCCAGTAAAATAGATGAATCGAAAAACCCACGGGGCGATCGCCGCCGGACATTCCAAAACTGCACAGGCCGGTGAAATTATGTTTGAAAATGGGGGTAATGCTTTCGATGCAGCGATCGCTGCTATGTTAGCTTCTTTTGTAGTGGAATCTACCCTAACTTCTGCGGGGGGAGGTGGATTTTTGTTGGCACATACGCAAGCTCAAAAAAGTATTTTATTTGACTTTTTTTGTCAAACCCCTCGAATAAAAAAATCCCTCCAAGATGTGGACTTTTATCCTGTGGAAATCAACTTTGGTGGCGCGCTCCAAGTGTTTCATATTGGTCTTGGTTCTGTTGCTGTTCCTGGTAATCTGATGGGGTTATTTGAAGTTCATAAAGAACTGGGAAAGTTACCCTTTTCTGTAGTGGTAGAACCAGCGATCGATTACGCCAGAAATGGCTACCAAGTTACTCCTTATAATCGAATTACCTTTGAAATCCTCGAACCAATTTTAAGGGCTTCCCATGAGTCAAAAAAAATATATTTATCTAATAACCAGTTATTAAAAACGGATGAAATAGCTTACTTTAAAGATTTTGCCAATATTTTAGAAGAATTAAGCCAAAAAGGAATTCAAGAATTTTATCAGGGTGAGATTGCTGATCAAATCCTTCAAGATATGAAAGAGGGAGGTTATTTAACTAAGAAAGATTTGCAAAATTATCGTGTTACAAAAAGGAAACCCTTAAATCTTAACTATAGAGGCTATCAACTGTTAACAAATCCACCTCCTAGTTCGGGAGGAATTTTAATTAATTATGCCCTAAAAGTTTTAGAAAACGTTGATTTAAACTGTTTCAAGTTTGGTAGTAAAGACCATTTACAATTATTGGCAGCAGTTATGGCATTAACCAATGATGTGAGAAAAGTCAACTATGATAACTATCTTTACCAAGATAATATTATTAGTGAATTTTTGAGTGAAAAAAATATTCTCCGTGGCCAAAATAAATTACAAAAGACTATCAATAAATGGGGTAGCACAACCCATATTAGTGTTATGGATGAACAAGGTAACGCCGCCAGTGTAACTACTTCTAATGGAGAAGGTTCTTCTTATGTTATTCCTAACACTGGAATTATGCTCAATAATATGTTGGGGGAAGCTGATTTAAACCCATTAGGATTCCATTGTTGGCCTGGGGATTCTCGTATTTCTTCCATGATGTCTCCTACTATAATTCTCCAAAAAGGAAAACCCGAAATTGTTTTGGGATCGGGGGGATCAAACAGAATTAGAACAGTTCTTTTACAAGTCATTTCTAATCTCTTAGATTTTGGTTTTTCCTTAGAAGAAGCTATTAGTAAACCAAGAGTTCACTGGGAAAATAATTTATTCAACCTAGAACCCATAGAACAGTTAAAAGCCCTTGAAAATCTACAACTGCCCCCAGGCACAGAGATTGCCGTCTGGCAAGAACCCAATATGTTTTTTGGTGGAGTTCACGGTGTTAGGCGCAGAGAGGATGATTCTTTAGAAGTTGTAGGAGATCCCAGGCGATCGGGCTTTGGTATTGTTTGCTAACGTATGTTGATCCTAACTGCGACTTAGATATCTCCTGCAAAAACAAGCGATCGCTGATTTGTGTATGAGAACCACTGGATAGTATAATAAGGTTGCTTTATTTTTTTATTAAGGCAAATTTCAGATCGTTTCCACAGACCATTCAGCTACTCTCAAATATGGAATCTAATACAACGCTAGACTTTATTTTAGGCTGTATTGCCATCACTATTTTGATCTTAGGAATGTTGATGTTATTATCAGGGACATCAGAGATTAATAAAAAATAAATTATCGTTCTTCACTTACTCAGAGTCAGTGCATAATGTGCATCATAGGGGATATCAAGAAGACCGATAAATCATTCCAAGCACGTTAAGTAATTAGCTGTATTGATTTATAGTAGTTATAAGAAAAAACACAGGTATAGGCAAATTTAGCCCTTGGCTGTGTTCACATACTTTAATTTACTGCTTGAGTTTATTTGGAGTTTGTATATGTTTTAGTCTCGGACTCCAATTGAATCTCATGACTAGAGAGGTGTTCTCGATGTCGGATATCTTCTGTTCTTAAAGCTGGCCCAGCACTTAACCCAAACACAGGCGCAATAATGATAAGAATCATGATTAACCCCTTTTGCTTAAGATTAAACTTTAATTGTATGTTTCCGCTAATCATAGGCTGATCTTCATCTCCTTTTGGGGGTTGATTGTTCTGAAACCAGTGCATACTGAATACCTCTTCTGTGTTTACTCTTTTAGCCTCCCATATTGCTCCATATGATTGCATTCCCAGGATATTTTCTTCAAAACCAGGTATTGACCAAATAAAATTTGTATGGTGTGCCAAGATTGACTGTAGACGGAAAAATAAAAATCATTTCAATTCTTTGTCAAAGTATACGAAGTTGTAATCGTTGGCCTGACTCAGAAAACCTTTCAGTAGGTTCTTCGTGCAGAAAAATAATAATTACAATCGCAGAAATTCAAGAAAAATGATCTTCCTGCCCGTTTGTCATATCTTAGTAAAAATCAAACAGGTGAAGAAACTACTTTATTAAGCTATGTCGCACATTTGACTCAGTTACCTAATAGTGACCTAACAGAAGAAATTACTAATTGGTTAACAGTAAAAGGATGCTTTTTTTCTCAAAATGCTCAAAAATTTGATGCCAGTAAATTTTTACAGCAATTTAGTATACCTCTTGATATGAATCCTAATCCTCCTAATTCTCAATCATCACCTCAATCATTTCTGATGATTAGTTTTAAAAAATCAAATAATCAATTAAATAACAATTATAAAATCAATTGTTGGTTTGCCTTAGACAATCAATCTAACCCTAGTAACTTACATCAATATCTTGAGCAAGAAATGAGATTGGTAAAATCTACTCATTTAAAGCAATTAAGCCAGCAACTAACAAAGATTATAAAATTTTGCATTGTAAAACTTGATGAGGATGGAAAATTAGATTTTGATGAGGCTATTCATAATATGAGAATAGAGCTTTTTGTTGATTATGCTCTGCTAAATTTAGATTATGATATATATTTTAAACGTATTGAAGAAAGATGTAATGACATTGTTTTAAGGCTACAAGAAAGACAAAAAATTATTAAAGAAATTGAACATAATATGATAACTGATAAACTCGAACGTAAAGTTTATCAGTTATCATATTAGGTGTTGGGAGCAGAAATGGAAGCAATTCAATTCTAATCAAGGAATATTTGAAACAGAAGAGAGAATTACACCTGAGAAACCTAATTCTTATCGTGGTATTGGACTAAAATCATGGGTTTCTTTAACACAACCTAGCTTTAATTGTTTAATTAGATATGGTTTACCAGTAGCAATTTGGTGTAGAAATCAAAATGAGCGTTTAAATCAAGAAATGATAGAAACTGCTATCAATAAATTACTAACAAAGGATATTAATCAGCTTCCTAATGAGTTGAGTAGAATTCGTCGACAAGCGAATGGTGATCCCGAAGAAGTTGCTTCTCATTTATCATTGCTATGGGACGATCCAACTCGTCCCCTTCCCTCGGAACCTAACAGTGAAAATTATCCCCTTGGACTTTTTTAATTATGACTTGGAAACTATTTGAAGGCGATGGAAACCCGAAACCTGATGATTATTGGCCTAAACCTGGAGAAGAAAATAAAAATCCTCTTCCAGATCCTCCAACTTGGCGAGATTTTAGTGATCAAAAAGCAATGGATGAACGACGAGGAAAAACTTTTCAAATTCCTAAAGACGATAAAATCATTAAATTAATTAATGCAGCTCTTTATTTACGTCGTCCCTTATTAGTTGAAGGTGAACCAGGAAGTGGGAAAAGTTCCTTGGCTTATGCAGTTGCTTATGAACTATGTCTAGGAGAGGTCTTAAAATGGTCTATTACTAGTCGTTCTACCCTAACAAGAGGATTACATTATTATGATGCTATTGGACGATTACGGGATACTCAACTGTTAAATAAGAATTCTCCCCCAAATACTTCTAATCAGGAGGTATCTTCTCAAAAAGCCAGGGGTCACTCGCTGCGAAAACTTAGGCCAA
>NZ_JARVCN010000261.1:0-4465 GCF_038442745.1 Crocosphaera sp. Alani8 | reverse complement strand
CATCTATTAGTAAAGGGTTTTATAAGGGGGTTAAAAAGAGCGGATTTGGTATAACCTTGACTCAAGAGGGCGTTGATACCTCTATTGCTTTAGGTAACGACCAGTTAGCAATACTACTTGGCGTAACTGCTAGTAGCTTAAATGCTGATAACTTTGTCTTCGTCTAATTAATACCAAAATCCTTTTTTAAAGCCCCCCATCCACAAGTTAGATGGGGGGCTAACTTATGAGTTAAATTACATAAAATTTTTAGTTTTTCGCAGAAAATCTTCAAATACTATTGAAAAAATTGTTTGAGGACTACCAATGGATGATATTTTTGAGAATAATAATATTCTTTCCGACGCTTTCAACTTATCAAAGGATGAACAAATCCTTCTCAGTGAACTGGGTGGATTGGGAGTTTCATCAGATGATGACTTCTATAAAATTAAAGTAACCCCAGGTTCTTTAGACCTATCCATCGAACTATTTTTCACCCATACCCAGGGTAATCTCGATTTAGTTCTCTTTGATAGAAAAGGAAATGAAATCGCCTCTTCTACTTCTGTTGATGATAACGAATTTCTCAATGTTACCCTCGCTGAAGCAGGAAAATATTTTATCAAAGTGACTTCTGGGGAAGTGGATAGTTCAGGTGAGCCAGTTTTTTCTGGAAATACCTATGACTTGCGTTGGGATGATATCATTTCAGACACAACTTTTCGTACCTTTAATGGATTAGATAATAATTTAACCAATCCTGAATACGGAGAAGAGGGCATTCAACTGTTACGTTTGAGTCCGTCTGCTTATGAAGACGGATATTCTCAGCCCAGAGGAGGTGGGATCAATACACCTTTCACCCTTCCCAGTCCACGAGCTATCAGTAATGCAATTGCTGATCAAGGAGAGGTTTCCATTCTTAACAGTTTCGATCTTTCAGACTGGTTTTGGCAATGGGGACAATTTCTTGACCATGATATCGATTTAACCGAAGCTGGTTCTCTGGGAGAAACATTTAATATTCCTGTTCCTGTTGGTGATCCTGATTTTGATCCCTTTGGGACAGGGACTCAAGTTATCCCCTTAACCCGTTCTATTTTTGATCCCACCACCGGTTTTGATCCTGGAGATGGTTCTGCGAACCCTCGCGAACAGATCAACGAAATTACAGCTTTTATTGATGGCTCTATGGTCTATGGTTCCAATGCTACTACTGCGGCTGCTTTACGAGCTAATGATGGTACAGGAAAAATGGCCACCAGTATCGCTGATAATGGAGAAGTGTTACTTACTACAGACGCTGATGGTAACTTCATGGCAGGGGATATCCGTGTTAATGAACAATTCGGTCTAATCTCTGTTCATACCCTCTTTGTTCGAGAGCATAACCGTCTAGCAGATGAGTTAGGAGATATTTTAGATAAAGGCAGTGGTAAAAAGTTCAGAAGACTCAACCGACTGTTTGAAGAGTCTGAGTTAAGTCGTGGTGACTTTGTTTATGAATCTGCCCGTCGTTTAGTGGGAGCTAAAATTCAGAATATTACCTACAAAGAATTTTTACCCCTACTTCTAGACGATAATGTCATTCCTGAATATCAAGGTTATGACGACACGGTTAACCCTGGAATTTTCACGGAATTTTCTACCGGTCTTTTCCGTTTTGGTCATACTATGCTCTCTCCTCAACTCCTAAAAGTAGATGGGGATGGCAATGTAGACTCAGTTGCTCTACGGGATGCTTTCTTTAACCCTGATGCCATTGTAGAAGGTGGGGTTGATTCCTTCCTCAAAGGATTAGAAGTGCAACAAGCTCAAGAACTTGATGTCAAATTAGTCGATGATGTTCGTAACTTCTTGTTTGGACCCCCAGGGGCCGGTGGTTTTGACTTAGCTTCTCTCAATATTCAACGGGGACGGGAACATGGTGTTCCTGATCTCAACACTGTTCGTGAGAGTCTAGGATTAGCTGCTTATGACACCTTTGAACAATTAACAGGCAATGACACAGAACTTGCTACCAAATTTGCCTCTGTTTATGATTCCGTTGATGACGTGGATCTCTGGATTGGTGGTTTAGCAGAACAACAGTTTGGAGATAGCATCGTTGGAGAGACCATGAATGCTATCATCGGTCTGCAATTCACCAATTTACGAGACGGCGATCGCTTCTTCTATGAGAACGATGAGTATCTCAAGGAATTAGATAACATTGTTAGTGGAAGTGTGAAGAGAGTAACTCTAGATAAGATTATCGAAGACAACTCCGATGTCAGTATTTCTGATAGTGCCTTTATTACTACAGATCCAGTCATTATTTAAGCCTCAATTCCCTTGGGAAATAAAGACAAGACTTTGTTCAATCAATCAGTTCATGCGCGCTCGCTTTTGGGGAGATTCCCTCGGGATCGTTTGTCAAAACGCCATAACCCTGAGATGGAGTTTGGAGCGAATAGACTAGCGTTGGTTGACGGACATATTGCACCAGCACAAGACACCGCACCAAGAGATAGAAATTCTCCCTACCTCCTACACCCCAAAGCCCACACCCTAACCTGACTAATACCAAATCCTCTTCTCAAACCCATCTTATCTTATGAAAGAGGCAGGGGGCAGGAGGCAGAGGTGCGATCCAAGCGGATTCTCACCGTCGAAGACGCGGCGGTAGCCACCCGCATCTTTGAGCGAACCTTCGAGGGTTTTCAGCTTTATTGAAAATCCCTATAAAAACAATCTAAAAATCAAGAGCTTTTTCTAGAACTGACATCTTGCACCAGTACATAAAAACTTAAATTAGTAAGCAGTAAGCAGTTCCTCACTCCGTTCCGGCGCTATCGCACAGCGTTCGGCTTTCATCTCTTAGCTGAAAGCGTTAAGCTTATGTTTAATCTCACTCACAGCATAAGATAGAGATTGATATTTTTCAAATGATAGCTGATAGCTGATAGCTGATAGCTGAACGCTTACAAACTAGCTGGTTTTATCGAAGGTGCAAGATATGAGTAGAGAACATAGTAACTTTATTCTTGGAATGGCTCGCCTTGGGGATGGTTCAACAGATCGCAGTGTTTGGCAAATAGTCAATGTGTGACATCCTTCCACACTGACCGCTAGGCGGTACAGTGTGAGCTTCCCGACTCACGACGAGATATTTCTGCCCACAGGGAAGTACCTCTACTGCTTCTTAGTTTTGGCTAATTTACGTCTAAAGCTTGTTCTAAAACCAAGGGTTGCTAATAATCCTAACGGAATAATAGTTGAAGGTTCAGGTACAGAAACTAAACTAGCTTTAAAAGTAACAGGTAATTCACTATCTTCAAGTCCAAAATTTTCAAAACCTGGGATAAAAGGAGGAGCAGAGAAAATTTCAAAATAACCTGGTGGTTGCAAAAAATCAGCGAAAAATACGTTGATAAAATTACCTTCGGATGTAAGGAAACCTAAACCACTAGACGTTAATTGTTCTTCATCAAGACTTATTAAATTATCAAGTTCAAACGGTTCATTTCCTGGTATTGAAGTACCAGTTGGCGATAAACCGATAATAATTTCATCATTTCTCTTACCAGTAATATCAGTAATTAAATAAAAACCATTATCATCAATGATGTCATTAGTTGTTAATGTACCACTTGCTTCTATTCCAGGTGCAGAATAACTCCAATTGAAAGTTAAAGCTAAAGATTTTTCTACTTTTCCTAATACCAATCCAGAAGTGGTCATTAAAATTGTGCTGGAAAATAAAACTATATTTTTCATAGTTTATATTATTAAGAACAACGTTTTAATAATCTATAACATATTTTTATTTTTAACCAGTTAATTGACGAAGAATTGATAAATGGTTATAGAAATCTAGTTTATCTTAAGTAAAGTAGTGATTATATAATTACTGATAACCTTGATTCTTTAGTTTGTTTAGGGAGAGATTTACTTCATATTTAACTCTTTCACATGAGTCATTTTTCATTGACAGTAGTTCAACTAATGCTGATTGAGATAGATTGATATCTGGAGATTTTACGAGATGTTCCAAACCATGAACGATAAAGGAGCGAGGATGTTCGTTTTTGACTTTTTTGAGATTACAAAGCGTTTGCAAAGCTTGTTTATTTTGATAATATTCTCCTAAAATTTCAGAGATAGTAAACCAAGACATCCAATCTTGCAACTCCTCATAACCTTGCTCTAAAGATAGAATTAACTGATCTTTTTGGGCTTTTGATAAAAGATCAAAATTATTCAAAAAAATATAGAGAATATACCTAGAATGTTCCATTTCTAGAAAGTATTCTTTAGTGAATAAATCAATCAAAGTTTGAAAAACTTCATCAGGAAATCTTTGAGCTTTAATAATAATTAAATCTAGAGAATATGTCATTTCTATAAATTTTTCAAGCTCACCAGAGGTAATAGTGTGTTCAAATAAACTATAGCAATCAGGAATGATTTATGAGAATGAAGATGGGGTTTTTTATAGAGC
>NZ_JARVCN010000260.1:4360-4481 GCF_038442745.1 Crocosphaera sp. Alani8 | reverse complement strand
TCAAGCCCTTGCCTGGACTAGATTTAGTCGATGCGACATTTTTGCGTCGCTCCCCCGCAACCTTTGCCGTGAGTCTCTCCTCTGCCAACGATTCAGAGGTCACAGTAGATTTCAATACGGT
>NZ_JARVCN010000260.1:0-4260 GCF_038442745.1 Crocosphaera sp. Alani8 | reverse complement strand
GAAGTAACTCCACAGTGAGCTTTGCTCCAGGTCAAACCAGCCAAAGTATCGTTATTAATATCATCGATGATCAAGTGGTGGAAGCAGACGAAACCTTCACAGTGAACCTGAGCAACCCTGTAGGAGCAACCATTACCGATGGCACAGGTATTGGAACCATTGTTAACGATGATGTCGCCCCACCACCAGAACTGTCTATTAATGATGTAACCGTCAATGAAGGGGATGGCACCGCAACCTTTACCGTGAGTCTCTCCTCTGCCAACGATTCAGAGGTCACAGTAGATTTCAATACGGTTGATGGAACAGCCATTGCAGGTAGTGACTACACAGGAAGTAACTCCACAGTGAGCTTTGCTCCAGGTCAAACCAGCCAAAGTATCGTTATCAATATCACCGATGATCAAGTGGTGGAAGCAGACGAAACCTTCACAGTGAACCTGAGCAATGCGGTAGGAGCAACCATTACCGATGGCACAGGTGTTGGAACCATTGTTAACGATGATGTAGAGGTTCCTACTGTGGAAAACTTGTTCTTTAGCTTGGATGAAAACCAGGGTGTGTCTGTGACTCCACAAGATATTGTCCAGTTTGACGGTACAAACTTTAGTATTTTGTTCGATGGGTCGGATGTATTTAGAGTATCTGGTGACGACGATGACGATGACGATGATGATGGTGGCAGCATTGAAATCGATGCTTTTGATGTTATCAGTTATAGTCAAGTTTACTGCAACGAGTTTGGGTAACAATACATCTGGTAGTTTTTCCCTATATCTCGATGGCAGTGATATTGGCTTGAGTAACAATAGTGAGGATATTGACGCTCTCACGAACTTACCAGACGGATCTCTACTAATTTCTACAAGAGGAAACCTGAATGCTGGTGGAATTAGTGCCGCCGATGAGGATCTTGTCAGATTTACGCCAACTTCTTTAGGGGCAAATACAACTGGTTCTCTATCTCTATATTTGGATGGGAGCGATATTGGTCTCAGTAATGAGGATGTGGATGCTTTAGCTGTTGATGGAATAGGTGATTTGTTACTGTCAGTCACCAATAACTTCTCGGTTTCTGGCTTATCTGGTGCAGACGAAGATATCTTCGGCTTTACACCTTCCTCTACCGGTACAGTCACTAACGGAAACTTCTCCTCTGACTTATTCTTTAATGGTAGTCAGTTTGGACTCTCTGGTAATGACATCACAGGTATAGCCATAGGCATTGCTTAACTTAAATGTCGGGCTAAGTCCCACCCTATAAACGAGGGGGATACATCGAACCGGAGGCTTCGGCCGTTACCTCAGCCGAACGGTGAGTGTCTGCTCACGCGTTCCCCTGGCGAATGGGATTTCCCAAGGTCCCTCGCCAATGTTTTAGGGTTGGGATAGAGCCCAAACTCAGTGAATCTACAATTTGCGAGAATGCAATCTGCAAATGCTTGACAAAATATGAATCTTGCTTTAGACTACGGTAGTCACTAATAGTAATTTTACTTAAGCTTTTAAAAAGCCTATCCAAATTCATCAGTGATCTAGCTAACCTAGTCCCTATAAGCAACGAAAAAAACCTCTTAATATACACCCCTGTTTAGGAAAAGCAAGTGTACCTTGCATTGTCTTCTGAATTTAAATAACAGCTATTTATCGGTTGTAACCATTTTTCACATTTAGAAAAGCAAACGGTTGGTTGTTACTGTGCTGAATAAAGAGGTGCCGCATAAGGCCTGTGATTACGATGAGAATCCTTAGTAAATAAAATAACAATATTTACGGTGGATATTATATCCTGCTTTTTGACTCCTGTTTTTTGAACAATACTAAAATCAGGAACACTTTTATCCATGTCCAATTTTTCTAACCTTAGTATCAACCTACCTGAAGAAATTTCTTTTACCCCTCGTCGCTTCGGAGTTATTCCCGAAGAAGAACAATTTGGGAATGATAGTTACTTTGACATTGAAATAACAGGAGGAACAATTTTAGACGGAACATTTGATGCTTACTGCATTGATACAGACCGAGGAATTGCCAGTAACGGAAATGTTACCTATAACGCTAAAGTTTATTCTACTTATGAAGAACTGCCTCCTGAATTGTTGGGAACAGGGAATATTGAAAGCCCCGAAAACTTTGATCTAGTTAATTGGATTGTCAATCAAAACTTTGCTGGAAAAACAGCTTCCAATGGAGAAGTTTTTACCTTTGGTGATATCCAACGAGCGATTTGGGCATTACTTGATGATGAAAACTTAACCGCTGGTTTAGGGTCCTGGACTGAAGAAAAAGCCAGTGAAATTATCAGTCTAGCCGAAGCCAGTGGAGAAGGATTTGTTCCTAGCTATGAATATACAACAATATTCGGGGAACAAGTCACAGGTAAAATGGCGGTAATTCTTTCGCCCTTTAATAACAATAACCCCATCTCTGCCCAAATTGTGATGGCTGAAGTTGAGTTATCTAAATTAGGTGACGTTGTTTTCTACGATACTGATCAAGATGGAATTCAAGATAGTGGCGAAGAAGGAATTGCGGGGGTTACAGTTAATTTACTCGCCGATGTTAATGGAGATGGTGTGATTGAGGAAAGTGAAGTCATTCACTCCACCACTACGGATGACAATGGTAAGTATCATTTTGAAGTGATTGCAGGTGACTATAGAGTTCAATTTGAACAACCTGAAGGATTCGAAGTCAGTCCGGCGAATCAAGGGAATGATGATAGTGTTGATAGTGATGGATTAATTTCTGATGTTGTAACGTTAGATATCGGAGAATTTGATCCCACTATTGATCAAGGGTTTTATGCCATTCCCATGGGTTCTATTGGAGATACCATCTTCCGAGATGACAACGCTAATGGAGTCCAAGAAGTAGAAGAAGCAGGAATCTCTGGAGTAGAAGTCCGATTAACCGATAAAGGAGCAGACGGTATCTTTGGTACAGCAGATGACGTAGTTATCGGCACTCAAACCACTGATGGAAATGGAAAGTATCTCTTTGAAGACTTAGAAGCAGGGAACTATCAAGTAGAAGTGCTCAATGAAAATGGTGCTTTAGATGGTTTAAAGCAAACTGCTGATCCAGATGCAATTTTAGATAATGGTTCTATGGTGGAATTAGAACCAGGAGAAAACAACCTAGACCAAGACTTCGGTTATGACGAGGTTACCCCTGGTATTGACATTGAGAAGTTTACCAATGGGGTAGATGCTGACACCCCAGAAGAAGCTGTAGAAATCGCTGCAGGTGATACAGTCACTTGGACTTATGAAGTGACCAACACAGGTAATGTATCTTTTGACGCAAGTGAAATTACAGTCACTGATGACCAAGAAGGCATAATTAGCAACATTACTAATCAAGGAGATGGAGATAACACCTTAGCGCCAGGTGAAACTTGGATTTACGAAAAAACAGGAACCGCTCAAGACTTAATTACTGTCACCAGTTCTCAAGACATTACCTTCCATCTTACAGGTAATAGTTACACAACAGGTCATTATGGTAATGTTCGTACTTTCACTGAAGATGGGGTTTCAGTAGATGTAAGTGCATTTAGCTTTAATCAAGATCAAGGCTGGCGAGATGCTTACCTTGGCGCTTATAGTGGCGGTTTAGGTGTTACCAACCGTAATGAGAGTGGTTCATTGCACCGCATTGATAATGGTGTCAGTATTGATTATGTTCTCTTTGAATTTGATCAAGATGTGACCGTTGATCGCGCTTTCTTAGATTATGTCAGTGGAGACAGTGATATTTCAGTCTGGATTGGCGATCGCAATGGAGACATCTCATATTTGAACAGTGATATCTTAGATGGCTTTGCCAAAGAATATAACAATGGTGGTAAATATGACCGCTGGGCTGATTTCAATGCTGATGGTTTAACTGGCGATACCCTAGTGATTTCTGCTCGCGATGATCACAGTCATGATGCCTTCAAGCTAAAGAAACTTGATATTTCTGTACCTGGTGAGAAAGCCATTGGCACTTACACCAACATCGGAACAGTAGTAGCAGGTTCTGTAAGTGATGAAGACCAAAGTGGTTACACCAATCCTGAAATTGCAGTTCAGCCTGTTCATTACGAAGCTGAAGATTTACACCTTAACGGCTATCGTCTGGAACACGTTGGCATCGCATCTGGTGGTGAAGTGATAAAGCTAAAGTCTCATGTTTATGAAGGTTCTGCCACGAAGAACTTTGGTATCTTCTCAAAAAGCCAGGGGTCACTCGCTGCGAAAACTTAGGCCAAAC
>NZ_JARVCN010000259.1:0-4499 GCF_038442745.1 Crocosphaera sp. Alani8 | reverse complement strand
TTTGGCTTAATTAATCTTCTTGGGAGAACTCGATTCAAATGCAATTACCCTGATTTGGCTAGTGGCTAAAAAAGCTATTCGAGAAAAATATTTTCTTTGTGAGTCTTTTAAAGATGTAAAAAAAATATTTGTTGAAGCTATTGAAGGAAAGACATTTGATTTTCCAAAAGTCTATCTCTATGGATAGCCCAGAATGAAGTAAATTTTATTCCTCTACAGTATTAAATTAATAAAAATATTATTTTCCTAAAAAAATTAGAGTATTTGGTTTATTTGACTTTGATTAAACCATCAATTTAGAGCATTTATTTAAAAAAATAAACTTAGTTTTTTTATATTATTATGGTGAGAAAAACTTAGGATAAGGATTTTTCTTTTTTATCGATAAGCTTATCGTTTTTCATAAATCAAATCCGATTGCTATAGTAGTCGGTTCAGCCAACCACGACGAGGATTATTTTGCTTATGGAGAGGAATTTAAGCATCGAGGGGATTTGTGAACATCGCTAGAAGAGTCATTATTTCTTCAGATTTGGTGATCGCACTCTCATAGTGGCGATCACTTAGCTGTAATAGATATCCTAAAAACGAAAATCGATTTTCATAACAGGTCTATTGAGCCACCTTATTTTTGGGCAAGTATACCGATATGTAGACCATCACTTAGATAGTTCAGTCATGATGATTTGTCTATCCAATTGAAAAGTGCTGTTAACACCGCTTTGTGGGGGGATTAAGCGGTTTGTTCGTCTTCATAGAGGCGTTATGGCATGAACCCATATCCCCTCGTAGCAGAAGCTTTTCTGCGTTCAGGCATACGTTGAGGCAGGGGAGCTGCCATAACAGAAATCTTTTCTATCAACGCCAATTTGACAAAATATGAACAAACCCGGCACGAAAAGCCTGTCCATAGCCTTCAAGGCGGTTTTTTTGTCCAATGGGAATTGGAGTCATGAAAATTTCACTAAGTCCTAGAATCAGAAACATGAGGATCAAAGCCATCATTATATAGTTTCGGATGAAACCTGAGTTCAGGTTATTAAAGAAATTCATCTTATTGACCTCCTACTTTTAGCTTGATTTCAAATTAAAATATTGATGTGTTATCAGCTTGAAAATTCTGTGACAAAATTCTGTCTGAGCAGAGTGTAACCAACGACATTTGACCACAACCGTAGGTAATTGAAATATGTTTGAGTCTTGGCAGCACGTTCCTCGTTGGTTAAGATTGAGTCTTAGTTTCCCTCTTTTTTTCCTCAATGGTTGGCTGTTATTTATTCTTATCGGCTACCTTGAACCCTTGGGTACAATCTTAACCACAGCCACCCTGTTCGCTTTCTTATTAAATTTTCCCATTCGTTTATTGGAACAACGGGGACTTAAACGAGGATGGGCAACGGCTTTAGTCTTTTTATTAGCTTTGATAATTATCGCTGTTCTGGGGTTAATTTTAATTCCGATTATTATCACTCAATTAACTGAATTCTTAAAAAATTTACCTCAATGGCTTGACTCGGGTAATGAGCAATTCAATTACTTAAAAAAATGGGCTATATCTCACAAAATTCCCCTTGATGTTCAACAAGTTGTGACTCAACTAGCTGACAAATTTTCTTCTCTATTAAACTCATTAGGAAACCAAGTTCTAGAAGTCGTTACAGGGACAATTGGGACAATTCTGAATATCTTATTTGTTTTCGTGTTGACAATTTTTTTAGTCTTAACAGGAGAAGATATTTGGAGAGGTCTTTTAAGTTGGATTCCCACCCCTTGGGATGAGAGAATCCAAGTGTCTCTCAAACAGACCTTTGAGAAATATTTTGCTACTCAAGGGATTTTAGCCATAATTTTAAGTATCGCACAAACGATGGTCTTTGGCATTTTACAAATTCCCTATGCCCTGTTATTTGGTTTGACTATTGGTTTGACGACATTAATTCCTTATGCCAGTGCTTTGACTATTATCATCATTAGTGCCTTTTTAATGTTCCAAAATTTTCAGTTAGGGTTAACCGCTTTAATTTTAACCATTGTTGTTGGACAAATTAATGATAATATTCTAGCTCCTAAGTTAGTGGGAGGGATGACTGGATTAAATCCATTTTGGATTATTATTGCGTTATTTATTGGAGGAAAAATAGCCGGTATTTTAGGATTATTGATTGCTGTTCCTTTCACTAGTGTTCTTAAAACCAATATAGATATTTTACGTTATTCACCAGAATTGAAAGAGCCAGACAATTAATTCTCTTCCTAGAATTTAACTTTCTTCAGAACAATTAGACTTTCAGTTAGAAGAGTTTAATGAATTTAATCCATCATTCCAGTAATTAGTAAAATGTAGATCAAAGCATAGTTATCTCACTTCGGAAGAGGGAACAGGCAACGGGCAACAGTAAACACTTGAGTTAAAACAAGGACCTGTTTGCTGTTCGCTTCCTCTCCCAATCAATAGGATTCTTTAAATTAATTGATGAATAGAAACAAGAAAAAATGCTAACATCAGAAAATCTATACAATAGATTTTCATGATCCAAATGACCCATTTAATATCTTTTGTCTCTTTAACTTTTTCCATAACTAAAATCAAAACTCCTCTTTTCAAAATCGAATAGTATTTCTTAAAATAGCTATTCTTCTCTACAAAATTTTAGCAATTTTCACCGTATTTTTAGCCATATCTGAGGCAAAAACTGGTGCAACAAATCAAGTAAAAGTCAGACAAGATAATCCAGCAAGAACAAGACTTTTGATTTTCATAATTAATTACTCCTATGTATATGAATCCCTTTTTTGGCTCTCCTTTTCCTCAAAGTTTGTTTATAGAATATCCATTCCCTTCAAAAGACTATAATGGTGGGATATTGGCTTATTTTTTGCAAATTTTCCCTTAATTGCTCAAAAGACTCCACTAATTGTTGATAGAGAAACTGATTAGGGCAAATTAAAATTAAAGTTAATCCTTCTGGGGTAAGAGTTAAATCCCATCGACAACTCGATAATAACTTTTGTAGAATTGGTTGACAAGAATTCCAAAATAGCCCCCTGATTCTTTCCTTTAATTTTCCCCTAAGTTGATTTGTGTCTAGCTCGTTTGAACTATTTTTAATTTATTTCCCAGATTTTTCTTTGAGATGACTTTGTTAGCCAAAGTAATTAGAAGGTAGCGATCTGTACTATTTTTTCGTTCATGCAGTTTCTGTTGAGATTTGTCGGCACGGCTAACACAGCGATCGCCTTTTCCATTCGGCGTCTATTCTTCGATGGCAGGGATGACTAACGAAGGCGAGGGGTAAGACAGCATGGATTCAATCAATGCTGTGCTCCCTGCTTTAACTATTACAACACTAGCCAAGAAGGAAATTTCCCATCTGTGTCTAGCTTGATTCTTAATTTTCACCAATACTATCAAAAATCTCAAAACGATTAACTGAATTAGGCAATTCATAATGCCACCATTCACTTTCAATGGGAGAGAATCCTGCTATGGTCATTATGGCTAAGAGGGTATGACGGTTTGTTTTTTGCTTCTGAGTTAACCCTGATGATAGATGCCAAGCCCTGATGGTTAGATCATTTATTTCTGTTCCCATATCAATAGTACGTTCATCCTGCATTAGAGTGACATCCACTGCTACTCCACGACTGTGGTTAGAAACGATTGGTGGCTCCCCATCACAACTAGACACCCCAAAGTATAAAATCTGTTGAGCTTTGGTGGGATGATAGGCGTTGCTGAATTTAAAGTTGCTATGTTAAAAAGTAAAAAGCAGCAAAAAGTAGATCAACTAAGATGAATTGTCCCCAATGTAATTCTTGCAACGTCAAAAAGAATGGTCATCAAAATGGTAAACAACGATGGAAATGTAAAGATTGTGGTCGTATCTTTCGTGAGTCTTATGAACAAAAAGGGTATCATCCTCAAGTCAGAAAAGTCTGTTTGAAAATGTATTTGAATGGCATGGGCTTTCGAGGGATTGAAAGGGTCACTGGTATTCATCATACCACTATTATGAACTGGGTTAAAGAGTCGTCAGAAGAGTTACCAGAAGATGAAGAAGGCTCGCCAAAGGTAGCAGAATTAGATGAACTTCAGACCTATATCGGTAGGAGAAGTAATAAGGTTTGGCTTTGGACAGCTATCAATCATTATCATCCTGGGATTTTAGCGTTTCAATTAGGAGATCGCAGTGGAGATACTTTTGAAAAACTGTGGAAAAGGAGAAAATACAAGATTGAGACATTACTTAGCCAGATTACATCAAGACACTTTATGTTACTCAAAATCGATAAAAATGTTATGGTATTCAATCCGATTACTGATGCACTATCTAAGATTTAAAACGATCCCGATTAAATGTTAAGCAACTGCTAGTTCAGCAACGCCAAAGAAAGAGCACATATTTTTTCCAGGATGTTAAGCATTTCCTCTTCATTGATACTAAGATTAAGGGGATCAATTCTCTTCATTCTCTTCAGGGATTGTTGTAATCGCTCCA
>NZ_JARVCN010000258.1:0-4524 GCF_038442745.1 Crocosphaera sp. Alani8 | reverse complement strand
ATTGCATAAGGCTTTCATGCTTGTTCTTAATTCTCTCATGAATAATGCAGGTTATCCTATCTCTCTGGGAACAATACCACGACTTTCCCACGAAGTACCAAGACGACGTTAGCGACGTTAAAGACGGCGACGGGGGCAGTGACGGGGACGAGGACGAGGACTATGACTTTTGACGTTGTTTGAACGAAATGAGGGGTCTTGCCCCTCAATGCCTTACCTATCCTAGATTCAAATATTCATAACTTAGGTATAAATAACCTACAGCATAACCTTACTCAACGCGATCGTCATAGAAAACTTGAGCAACTACTTTGGCTTTTATGACTATCGTAGGTTACATCCATCTTTGGGTTATCAATGTCCCGCTACAATATATTTTCAAGATTAAGGAGGTAGTTTAATTCAATTAAGAAAAGTCTCCAATTTAGTCAGAACAAAAGCTTGTAGTCTTCTATCTTAGTTTTATTGTTTTTTTGTCTAAACAATTTGGTACACTTCAATTCAAAACATTTTCTAAAAGGTTTTTTATGTCATCGCCTCCTTGATTTTGAACAAAGGAGAGGATGATCGGGACAAAATTGGCTATCATTCCACTATCCAATCCTAGCTTGGAGAACCCTCCCGCCAAACTCATGAGGTTTGCGATTCCGGCAGCTTCACCTCCCATGGCCCCTGCTAATCCGCTTAATGCACCGAGCATTCCTCCATCTTGGGGAGCCGATGAAAGCATATTCTCTATACCTGGAACATAATCCGCTACTTTAGCAAAATCATCTTCCCCTAACTTGTCTTTTGCCAGTTGAAAAAGAAGTCCTGCCCCACCTTGAGCTTGTGAATCCTGTATTCCAAGATTTTCCGTTAAAAGTTGAATGAGATCCATCAACATCACCCTCTAATTTTCCTTATTGTAATAGTAACCTCATTCATTTATTCTCTTGACAGGCTATTTATTTGTAGTTACGATTTAGTATATGCAGATTGGCTACGATACCAAAAAAAATCAGAAGAACATCGTAGAGCGTGGATTGCCATTTGATGATGTGGTGTTTTTGGATTGGGAACAGGCACTAATTCGCGTTGATGATAGGAAAGATTATGGAGAAGTGCGCTATAACGCTTTTGCTACAGGCGAAGATGGGAAAGCCTACAGCGTAACTTTCACACTAAGAGGTGATATCGTATGGATTATCAGTTTTCGTCGCGCCCGTGAGAAAGAAAGGAGGCTTTATGAACAAAGATCATAATTTATGGCAAGGAGATGAGGAAAACCCCATCTGGACTGAAGATGATTTTAAGAAAGCACAACCTGCACAAGAAGTGCTGCCTAAAGATTTTTTTGAAGGGATGAAGCGGAGTAGGGGGCAGCGTGGTAAGCAAAAAGCTCCAACAAAGCAACAAGTCACACTGCGCTTAGACCCTGAAGTTGTTGACTACTTTAAGTCAGAAACGCCTGATGGCTGGCAAACGCGACTCAACCAAGCTTTAAAAAACTATATCCATGAGCATCCCATCTAATTGAGAACATCGTTTCATGCCTGCTGTGCAACGTAATTGTCCTAAGTTATTGACATTGCAGGACGAGGAAATCGTCATGAAAGGGCGAGGAGCCGGTCGCAGATGAACAAAGCCGTATTGATTGTATATTAGAAATCCCTATCATCTACACTAACGGATTCATCCACTGCTTGTGTTGGACTATCAGAATTGGAGTCCACTTTTTGCTGAGACTGCCACGCAATCGCATTAAGAATGAGTTTACCATTTCCCGTACAATTCTCCCGATAATCAGACTCAGAAGCGACTATCTCCCCTAACTTGGTAATGACTTTAGCATATTTCTTATCTCTGGCTATTTCTCTTTCTGATTTATTGAGAGGACGATTTCCTGATAACACGGCCTCAATAATGGGAACATAAGGAGCAGCTTCCTCTGTTGTTTCTTGAACCTCCAATTGCAGTTTGGTTAAATGGATGATTTCTTGCGCTCCCTGGATAATGGGGGGAATGGGGAGAGATTCGTTGAGAGCATCTGATTTGTGTAAGCGGGGACTATCAGGAGGAACGTAAAAAATGTTCTCAGCATTAAGGCCATTAGGGAATAAATTTGCATCAATTTCGCCTTTTTCCCACATCGTTGACACTATGTCTAAAGCTTTTTCTCGATTAGAGGGGTTATCACCGCCTTTCTGGGGAACTTCTATAAGTAGTCCTTCTTGTTCTTCTGGCGGTTGCTCAAGGTCGTTTACAGCGACAAAGTAAGTCAGAGATTTCCGTCTGGGCATGGCATCGGGTTTCAAGAATAGTGGCGAACTCTTGTATTATATCAAAAACTCACACAGTTTAGTCCTCTTCAAGCAGTATAATCCTTCAAATTTAAGGAGACATTACGATGACAGTGCTAATTCAAATTGTTTATCATCAATCTCTTCTTTTTTTGTCGTTATTTTGCGCTTATTGGGTTTAACAATAAGAGTAATTTTGAGTAAGTACAGAGAAAACAACATTTCCATCAGTAATTTTACCTTACTGGAAGACTAAGGTTTTTAAAGAAACAGTAGAAGAAATAAACTAAAACTAATCCAATAAAAAGTCTGACTTCTTTGACGGCATAAACCGGGCAAAATCATCGTTATTTTCATTACTTAACCCTCAAGTCCCCAATTTTTGCAATTTAAACAATTAGAATTTTTTTTGACAGGTGCATTCTTTTTACAGACTAATTTTACTCTAAATCTTATCTCAGTTCAATGATTTCTAAGAAACAACTTAATCATTAAGATAAAATGAATAAGACTTTAATAAGAAGTAAAAAAATTCCTATATTTCTGTTGTACTTAGAAAGAATTGTGTTGCCATCACTATAATTGGTGAATCTCTAATAATCTAATTGATTCACCCAACTGGTGGAAGATAACACTACCAATTAAACCTTATACTCTGTATGTAATGGTTGTCAAAAATCAGACCTTCACGAAATCCCCTTGAATCTGATATGGAAATTATTTCTTTAACACTTATTTTAGCCGGTACAGTTTTTGTTGATGTTTTATGGAAAGAAAACCAGGAAGAACAATAATTTAATATCATCAGAAATTGTTTTGATGAAAATTAGTCAATTTGAACTTAGCGACAAAACTTTCCCCTAGATGATGATAATCAAACTTTAGAAAAACTCATCTTCGCCATCATCACTGAAATCATAACCCCTTTCCACCCAATATTGCCAATCAGCGATAGCTTCACTGGTCATATCATCGCTACCAACGGGGTCAATCTCAGATAACGACACAGAGAAAGTATCTGGGCTGTATCCTTCGCTGTAACGAACATCGACCCTCATTTCTTCTTCGCATTCCTCGTCAGAGGACATAGCCACCACTTCTACATTGGCTCCATCCCATATAGCCACAAAAGGCATATTAAGATTATCCTCTAGGTAACAGTACCAGCCCATACGCTCTTCACTCCCATTGTAGGTATCAACGATGATTTGGTTGATAATGCGCTGTTCTCGGTCGTCGTCGTGGGATGTAGTAGCCATGATAGAATTTGGTTTGGCAGGGAGAAACAGCAATTATAATAAGAGGAAAATGGAGAAAAAACAACTATTAAATGGACTGGCTCAATTAACAATTAACAATTAACAATTGATTCATTCAAGGTTTCCCTCTAACTGCGTTGATGAGTGCATCCAATACCAAATATTTCTCTATTTCCAATCTGGTCATTGTTCATTGTTCATTATTCGTTGTTCATTGTTAAACAACATACGAGTTTGATGAAATATTACCTTTGCTTGTTAGGCGTGGAATTAGCCAATCCCTGCGAGGAAAGAATCTGGGCAGAAGCACAGAAATTACTCATAGAACATAACCTCGTGGGACAGAGAACTTGCATTGATCGAGAGTGGTTAGCTCAACAAAAAGAAAGTAAACAAACGATATTCAACCAAGAGTAATAATCTTTTATTGTTTTTTTCTGCGCTTTGCGCTTATTCCTTAGTAATTACTAAGGAGTTATAATGGAAACAAAAATAACAGAAAGTTTGCCTCAACTGGAAGAGGAACTTGAGTTAATCGTAGCTCATCTCGATAGCGACAGTCCCGAAGAAAGACAAGTCGCTGAAGACATCTTCAATGAATTCCTACCCCGTCTAGAAAGTAAAATTGATGGTTACATAAAGGTTATCAAATGGCGAGAGTCATTAATAGAATACCAAGAGAATGAAGCTAAACGAATTAGTGATTTAGCCCACACGAATAAGGAAACAGTTCAATGGCTAAAAAGTAAATTACAAGCTTTCATGGAACAACGGGTAGAACAACTCGGAGACAAGGGTAAACGTATCGAAGGGAAGCTATCAAAAGTTAGTCTTTGTAATAATGGGGGTCGCCCTCCTATCTGGATTAATCCTGAACTTAAGACTGAAGATTATCCCCAAGAATATAAAGAAACTAGAGTTCATATTGATCTCACATCTTGCACCAAGAAAAGTTGATATGAGGAACGATGGCTAAAACTCTT
>NZ_JARVCN010000257.1:0-4544 GCF_038442745.1 Crocosphaera sp. Alani8 | reverse complement strand
TGATTTTTTCATAATCTAGTTAACTAGGAGTTGTAGGACACTGTCCGCTAACTAACTCATCCCCTCGCCAAAGTGACACGTTTCCCTTACTCTTATCAAGAGTTTTCTCTTTGTCACCTTACTTTCTGAATTCTGTCAGTTATGGTTTATACAAAATCCAATGCGATTACCCTGAATTTTCTTATTCCCAATTTCTATATCTTCAACTGCAATACGAGTGGCAATTTGGATAGGGGTATCGTAGCGTAGTGTTTCGTTTACCACCTGATAGCAGTTTTCAATTGAGTATATCAATATTTTAGTTATGTTCTAAACTTTTGGCGATGGAGCCAATAATCCTAACATCTTTGCCATAGGTAATAAAGTCAAACCTTGCAAACTAATTGAAACTAATACCACATAAAACACGACATAAAACAGTTCGTCGGCTTGATTCATTTGTTGATTGAGTGGCAAAATTGAGAGAATAATTGGCACAGAACCTCGAAGTCCTACCCAAGAAATAAATAACTTTTCTTTCCACTCCCATTTACTCAAACTTAATGTTATGAATACACTCAACGGTCGAGCTACAAAAATTAGAAATAAGGCGATCGCTGTACCAACACCAGCCACTGCTGGGAGATGGGCAGGGACAACTAACAATCCAAAAGTCAGAAACATCAAAATTTGGGCTAGCCAAGTAATACTATCTTGAAAACTCAGAATAATATCAGAAGCTACAAAAGAACGATTTCCCAGTACCGCACCAGCAATATACACTGCTAGCACTGCACTGCCTCCCAAAAGAGTAGTAATGCCAGAAGTCTCATAAACTAAGGCTAGTAAAAATACAGGATATAAGCCTTGGGCATAAAGTCGGAGATGGGTCAAACTCCAAGCCATTAATCGACCACTACCATAACCCAACGCAATCGCAACTCCAATACTCAATAGAAGTCGGCCAATAAAAGTGCCTAATGAAAAATTTCCTGCTAAGAGTACCTGCAGAATACTGGTGGTTAATAAAACAGCTATCGGGTCATTGGTTCCAGATTCAAGTTCAAGTAATCCTTGCAATTTTGTGGGTAAATGAGTGGGACTAGCTCGGAGTACAGAAAAAACGGCTGCTGCATCTGTGGAGCTTATAATAGCTCCTAGCAATAATCCTTGTCCCCAGCTAATGCCGTCTCCGCCAATTTTAAACTGGGAAAATGACCCTAATATAAGCCAGGCAAAAGTTCCTACCAAAAAAACTGAAATAGCAACACCAACAGTAGATAAGCCGAAACCTGATTTAAGTACCGACCGAATTTTTTGCCATTCTGTGTCAAGACCGCCACTAAAAATAATAACAGTCAGAGCCGCTTCTCCGATGTAAGTAGCTAGACGAGGATGATCGAATTCAATATTCCCAATGCCGTCTGTCCCTGCCAACATACCAATTACCAAGAAAATTAGTAAAGAAGGAATTCCAAAGCGGTTGGTTAATTGACTAGCTAAAACGCTAGCCGCCAGCAAAACACCAACAATAAGAAAAATTTGTTCAACAGGTAGGATTGAAAAAAGCATGAGGATTTTTTTTAGAGCGGTAGTGCTATAAATCTATGTAAAGCAAATGTCATGTCCCTTTTATTCAAAAGTACATTAGACAAGAATCTCCCATAGATTTACCACAGTATATATATTTACTTGTTAATCAATTTTGCGACGATGAAACAACAGGCTAACGCCAAAACAGATTACTGCTCCCAAAAGAGTCGATGGTTCAGGGACAGAGGTTATGGTAGTTACTGAGCCAGTAATTTGGTCTCCATCTAAATCACTAACATTATTGAGGGCAATAGTCCCTCCAGTATTAGTTAAGGCACTGGGAGAAAAGGCTAACGATAAAATACTTGTACCATTTATCCAGTCAATGGCTGTTATTCCCAAGGAAGTCGTATCGATATTATCAACCATGTCAAAAGTAACGCCTCCAACCATAATGTCACTAAAAAGAATTTGCGGAGAAGCACTATTTTCATCATCAATAGTAAAACTTCCTGTAATAGGAGTTGGGGTTGGGCTAGTTTCAACTTGAGAGCCTGAGCCTAATCTCCAAGTCAAAGCTTGCACAGGAGAAGAGGAAAAACCAACCATAACCATAGCAATGCTGATGCCTAAAGCTTGGGCTGTTTGGGTGGAGAGAATCGGTAAGGAAAATTTATTTTTCATGATGTTAGTTGTTAGTAAACGAGGAAAAAGTTTCAATCAATTTTAACGTTAATAAAAAGCAGGAGGGCGGAGTCTCGATTATAGAGAAGTAAACCATTCAGGATGAGTGTTCAAATCAGTAATAGGATTGCCTGCGTTATCAAGCACAATAGCTAATATTTCTTCTCCTACGAGAATTTTGTTGCTCTCAAAACTCAAGGTGCCAAAACTCATTTGGTCAAGGAGGAATAAATCACCTTCTTCGCTATTGAAATCCATTACTCGGTCAGTCCCATCTCCTTGGCGCAGTACAAAACCATCAGCCCCTTCACCACCATAGAGAAAGTCCCGGTCTTTTCCTCCGTCAAGGAGATCATCACCTAGTTCTCCGTAAAGCTTATCTACTCCTTCTTTACCAAAGAGAAAATCCTTATCAGCACCACCTTTGAGAATATCGCGTTCTGCAGAGCCATAAATTAAGTCATCTCCCTGTTTCCCATCGAAGCGATAGCGACCTGATGTATTATCAACTGTAGCACCATCGATATTACTACCCAGAAGAATATCTTCTCCATTACTACCTTCGACTGTTTGGGTAAAATCACCTCCAAAGGTAAAGTTTTCGGTAATTCTGAGGTCAAAGTAACGATAAGCTTGACGTGAAATTTCTTCATCAGTTAGGGGAATAGTGGCACGAGCTTGATTAACGTTGGGCGCAAAAGTAATTTTGCCAGAATAAGGGGTAAAGTCTACCCCAGCATTAGCGGTGCCGTCATAGGTCGTGTAATTGAGAGTAAGACCCTGACTGAGATCCCCCGTGCGCACCACAGTAAAGTGTGCTTCCCGCTCAGCTTCGGAGACTATGGTTTCTGATACGAAAATACGTGGAGTGGGGTCAAAGGCATCAACAGTAGTCTCCGAGGAGTTTGCATTAGAGGTAAGTTGCGGGGTGTTATCCGCAATCTCCTCAGAGGGTTCTATGGGCAGGGAAGGGGCAGAGTGCAAGTTCACCGTTGCTCCTGGGGTTACATACAGGGTGGCTTCCTCAGCGGTGTACTCGTCGTAGGCCACGCCATGGCTAGAAATTTTCCCGTTGGCCTTAAAGTCATCGCCAATATACAGGATGTCGGTTTCCAGGTTTGTACCGCCATCAGCATCAACAAAAACGGTGTTGCTCGTAGCAGACAGATTCAGCACTGTGGTGGAGTTGAGGATTAGCGTATTGTTGCCGTAACCGGTAATGTCAATCACTTCCAGGTTGCGTAGCCGTCCGCCCTGAGCCAGTTCTGTCACATTCCAGGTTTGGTTGAGTTCCCCCTCTAGCTTGACCACATCAAAACCACTGCCGCCATCGACACGGCGGAAGTTGTCATCTTTGATTGTTAGCACATCGTTGCCACTTCCACCAGAAAGGGCATCAATACCACCATTTCCCAGCAAGAAGTCAGTGCCACTGTTGCCAATCATCGCATCCCCGGTGGCGGTCCCCTGCAGTACATCGTTACCGAGGGTGCCACCTTGGTTCAAGGCGATGGTAAAGTCGCCGCCGAACAAGGCATAACTAAGGTTATCCACCGCTGGTGCCCCAACAGCAAAGTCAGCCAGTCCATCGCCGTTAATATCTTCGCCACCACTGATGCTGGTGCCAGCCTGGGAATTTTCCAATCCTGTAATAGTCTGTCCTAGAACAGGAATAGCACTGGCAAAGGTCGGTAAATCGGCAGGTGCGGATATTATTGAAGCACCATTTTTAAGGATGCCGTTACGGCCTTTGCTGCTAAAATCATTAGCGGTGCCATTGTCGAAGTTGTAGTAAGCTTCTAAGTTAGTTTCTTTTCCGTTTAACTTAACGTTTCGGTTAGCCTCAATTTGTTTCTGGGTGCGGGCTTCACTCCAGATTCTGACCTCGTTCATTTCTCCCTGAAAGTAACCGCCCTGTAAATCCGAACCAATTCGGACAGCAGAGCTTCGAGTATTAAGAGTGACAGCTTGTTTGTCTGATACTTTTTCTAACTTTCCATCGACATAAAGTTTGGCATTCTCAATGTTGTTCACCCCGTTAACCATTTCCCAGGCCACGGCAACATGATGCCATTTACCATCGAGCAAGTTGGTAGACCCCACAACCCATCCATTTCCCACGGCGACTCGCAGTAATCCCTTTCCATCCAGACGTACGGTCCATTTTGAAGATGGCTGATTTTCTCCCCAGGAGATAATGGGTACATTGCCGGCTGATGTGGGGACTTTTATCCAGGCCTCAACCGTTCGGGCATTGGAGCCGCTAATACCGTCATAGCTAGAGACTTCGACAAACTGCTTCATGAAACCTAGACAAACCTAGACAGGCTTGATGTTCAATTCCTGCT
>NZ_JARVCN010000256.1:12254-31790 GCF_038442745.1 Crocosphaera sp. Alani8 | reverse complement strand
CAAGCCCTTGCCTGGACTAGATTTAGTCGATGCGACATTTTTGCGTCGCTCCCGTGTTTCTCCTGCTTTCAACTCGAAGGCGTACATATCAACGTCTTCAGAGGCATCTACCAGGTTTCTCGTGGCGCGATCGCTATCGATGGTTCCCTCAACGGTGATGGTGGGATTAGTAGCACTTAAACCGGTAATAATAGCATCGGCGATGGTGTTATTGCCTTCACTGAGGTCAATGGTAGGTTCTTCGGGATCAGGATCAGGATCTGGATCTGGATCAGGATCAGGATCTGGATCAATGACCACAGAATCGGGGTTATCAGCAATGGTTACGGTTACAGAATCCTCTTCAGGGGCAACTGCATAACCCACCCCGGGTTGCAAGGTGAAGACAAACTCTTCGATTCCCTCTAGGGCATCCTCTGAAGGGATATCGGGGTTACTGGTTTCGTCGAAGGCTGCGAGGGTAATGGTTGCTACTTGCTCGGTAATGCCGAAGAAAAAGCCGTTAGCGCGGAAGTTAGGTGCAGGGAAAGTTCCTCCTGTGATTTCGGCGTTAAAGACATCGAATTCACCCAAGATACCCCGAACTGCCTCTTCTTCCCCATCGATAATCTGAAAACCGTTGACGTTAACCACCACACCTTCTGGTGGGGGGGGAGCATCTAGGGTAAAGGTGAGGGTAGTGAGGTTGCCTTCGGATTCCACTAGGGCGGTTTCGTCTACAGCAATAGCGACGGTGGGTACGGTTGGGAATGGGGGTACATCCTCTATGGTGTCGTAGATTACCGTGGAGAAGCTACCTTCATCAACTACATAACCAGCAGCCTCTTCTAAGGTAAAAGTGACCGTTTCTTCCCCGTCGGTGGGAGCTTCTTCGGGATCTGCTAGGTTGAGGTTGAGGATACTGCTGTTGCTGGTGAGATTGACGATAAATCCAGTGGGAACCCCTGCATCGTCAAACACTGCTCCCAATACTTCCGCACCTCCTGGACTGAAGGGTGAACGGGTGCTGAAGACGGTGGAGAGGTCGATATCACTGTTAATATAAACCTCCACTCCTTCTTCGGGAATTAATCCGTCAACCTCTAAACCCAAGGTCAAAATTGAGGCACTGCCATCAGGGGTAAACTGAACGAGGGCGTTAGCGATGAGACTGTCGTTGCTGGCGTAGGTTGCCGGGGTACCAGATAAGGATACGGTGGGACCTTCGCCGTTTTCTTCGGGAATTTCAGTGGGATCGCCCACAAAAGGCTCGTTTAAGGTCAGATTGAGGATATACGTCCCATCGCTACGACCGGTACCGCTTCCTGGTACGTTGGGATCGTAGGGGTCATTCTCAAAGCCGAATTCCCCATTGCCAAAGCTACTAACACCCACGTAGTAAGTACCGGCTGTTTCTGCAGTGAACTCTAAATAGGAGTCTTGACGACCATCCCCAAACAACTCATTGGGAGCGAAATCGTCATCGCTTTGGGCAAGTTGGGTGCCATCCACATCGAACAGGCGCAAAATTGTATCGGGGGATTCTGAACTGTCGAATATGGCACGAGCATCGATATCCAACCGCAGCACGTCCCCTGCTTCTAAATCTACGGAATACATATCTACGTCTTCGGTAAAGTCGATGTAGAGTCTTCCTGTTTCTAGATCGTAACGATTGCTATTGTTGTATTCGATGTCTCCAGTGATGGAGAGTTCGGGGTTAGTTTCGCTTAAACCGGTGGGGATAGCGAGGGAGATAATATCGTTGGGTTCGTTATCTCCTGCTGGTTCCGGGGGAACTTGCTCGAGGGTATCTACTACGGTAAATGTCCCTCCATCTGCTTCGGGATCGACTTGGTAACCGTCTCCTGGTTGTAGGGTGAAAGCAAAAGTTTCTATGTCTTCTTCTACACCATCGTTAGCAATGGGTAACTCGATAGTGGCGTTGATATCGGTAATGGTAAAACGCAACTGAACCGGTAAGCTTTCTAGAACTTCGATGTCTCCAGAAATGCCAGTCGTTTGAATTTCTGTAGGGTCAAATTCTTCAAACCCTTCTGCTGTAACTGTTACGGTTAATCCAGATTCTGGTGGGGCTGTACTTAGGGTAAAGTTATGAACACTAACAGTTTCTTCTGACTCAATTAGAACACTGGGTTCAACGGAATAAGATACCTGAATTTGAGACTCTGGGGTGTCGGCAATGGTTAAACTGATTGAGTCTTCCTCAGGATCAACGGAATAACCAGGACTATCAACTAACTCGAAGGTGAAAGACTGAATTCCTTCGACAATACCGTCCTCGATGTCAGGATTGCTGGTTTCATCGAAGGCTGCTAGGGTGATGGAAGCTCCATCTTCTAAGATTTTGAAGTAGAAACCACTGGCGATAAAGTTAGCAAAGGGTACAGCCCCTCCAGAGATTTCGGCGTTGAAAACGTCAAATTCCCCTAAGTCTCCTCGATTACCACTGGTGCTGTTGACGTAAACTAATACCAAATCCGGTTCTAAAACCCATCTTATCTTCTAGAAGAGGCAGGAGGCAGGGGGCAGGAGGCAGAAGGGTTTTCAGCTTTTAGGCTGTAAATTTTAAAAGGGGGTATATAAAGCGGATTTGGTATAAAATACCGCCCTCGGGAACATCTCCTTCTACGTTGAAGGTTAAGGTTGTGGTATTGCCTTCGGATTCCACCAGTGCCGTTTCGCTAATGGTGAGGCTAACTTCGGGTTCGGGATCTGGTGCAGGGGGAACTGTGTCTAAGCTATCGTAAAAGGTGACTGTTACAGAACCAGCATCGGGACCAATATCGTCAACGCCTGAAACTTCGAGGGTAAATGTTCCTGTTTCGGGTCCGTCGGTTTCGACTTCTTCTTTGTCTTCTAAGGGTAAGCTAACCAATGCGTTAGGGGAATCGATACGCATACGGAAGCCAGTCGCAACGCCATCACTGTCGTAAATGGCTTCTAATACTTCGCCACCAACAGTAAAGGGTAAACGACCAAGGTTACTAAAATAGTCTGTTAAAGGAATATCGCTATTAACGACGACTTCTACTCCCTCCTCTGGTATTTCCCCCTCTGTTTGTAGACTAAAAACTAGGATAGAAACACCAAGTTGACCTCCCAAAGATTCAACCACTTCGGGAGCGAGGATTGTGTCTGCCGCGCTATATGTAGCGGCTAATGCATCGAGAAAAATTGTGGCCATGGGAATCGCGGATTATTATTTTATAGGTGCATTGGAGGTTAACGCTTGCCACTCTTAAATCCCCTGGATTCTCTTCTACAACAGTTATGCTAAATATTCTCAAAACAAATTTAATAATTGCTAATTATCAATCAGTGCTGGCTGAGTTATCCGCAACACAATTAGAGGGATTTTGTAACTAATCAAGGGGTCTTAATCAGAGAGTTAGCAGTAACTTCAGCAGTTTGATTTTAGGTTTAGTTTTGAGAAAGAAGCTGTTGATGAAAAAAACACCAGTAGGACTTCAGAGAAGGCAAGGCTAACCTCTAATTATTGAAAATAAATTTCAATAATTTTACCTTCATGGGACGATAACACAGATTGTTTTTTTGGGAAAGATTTCTTAAGATTTTATTTATATTTTTCTACGGCAGTTTGTAAGCGTTCAGCTATCAGCCATCAGCCGAAACATATCAATCCCTATCATCTACTGTGAGTAAAATTAAACGAATGCTGAACGCTGTGCGATAGCGCCGGAACGGAGTAAGGAACTGCTGACTAATTTAAATTTTTCTATACTGGTGCAAGATATGAGTAAGTTAAATTTTAGGTTGCTCTATTCAATTAAAAATCGCTATCATCAAGATTTTAGCGTGCAAAATTTGCATGGAGTCTACACATAAAGGAACTTCCTCTAATAGCAGTTTTCAATTGGGTGTATCAAAATCTCGGTTTACTTCGACTTCGCTCAGTAACAGGGAGGGGTGGGAAGTGTGGGGACTATTTTTCTCTGAATTTGTAATCTATGCATAAGAAAATTGCTATAAACCTTGCCAACAAACCCCTAATAGACATCTCCAGAAATTATCATCAGGGTCAAATCTTATTTATTGGAGATGTCTAATCAGGGAAAGTATTAACTATTTGTCCTTGTTGTGATTACTAATAATGACTTCGACCAATTTAGCGCGCTGGCTCGGCCAGATCCGCAAGCGGATCGCTCCAATTAAGACGGCGATCGCCAATATGACCCCGACGGCACTATTATTGCTATGATCAAGGTTTTGTGGACTTGAAGTTGATGGATTCCCATTTTCATCTACTACAAGAAGGAATGGTTATCACTGAGTCGTGACAAAATTTACAAAGCTCAGACTTTTGGGACTATCGCAAGCAGTAGCCAACACTAATTGACATATTTTTTCAGCCACTTTTTTTTGTAACTGAACTCCACCCATATACACATACTATTTTTAGGGACAAACCCTATCTATAAAGGCTTTTGGGCTATATATCTTTTGTGTCCATGTATAGACACAAAAGATATATATTGACAAGATTGTAGCAATTACTGTACTGTCTACTTAACATAGGTGCAGTTTGTTCAAACCCAATTTACATAACCTTCAGAGATATTGTACACAATAACGGGTAGCACAAAAATATCCACAACGACCTTCGGATAAGGCTTTTGTCGTTTTTTGCGGGGGTAAATTCAAATTGATTGGGAAAATTCAGAGAGTGAGTTCGGCAATTTGTCTGAAGTTTTTGGGAGAGCTACTATGGATAGGTGATGATTCTAGAAACTATGGTGGTTCATTGGAATTTCTATGTCCTTTGTTAATCTCTAAGTGAATTCCTAAAGTCTTAAAATCGAAACTAATGGATCCATGTTCAACCGTCTTTAAAAACCAGAGAATGGTTCCAACTCCAGAGAAAATGGACAGGGCAATAGTTATCACGATAATTACAGGGTCATTCATGGTAGACTTACTCCTTTCCTTGATACAGTCTAGGTGATTCCTGTGGCAGTCTGCCAGAAGCACTTTTGCAAGAGGTATATTAAACCCCTGCCCTTTCAAAAGCAGGGGCTAAAAATTAGGTGAAGAAAAACAGGAAATAATTGTTTATTCCCTGTCCTCTATTTATGCAAATTCAACACCACCAGGAGCAAAAGCAAAGTCAGCATCAGTCAAACTACTAGCATCAACGCCTAGTAATTTAGCTAACTCGTCTCCTCCTATGGAGATCAAAGCATCGGCATCTTCTTGGGTAATAGTTAAATCATCAAACCCAAAATCTTCACCGAAACCAGCTATACCTAGAACGTCCTCTCCACTGGTAAAGTCCGTGACTACGTTGGCCGCTTCGGGAACTTCACCCACAGCAATCCAGAACTGCTCTTCACCGGCACCACCAGTAGCGGTACTTTCGCCTCCTAAGAAGAAGAAGCGATCGTCTCCTGCTCCTCCTAAAGCGCGGTCATGGCTACCTAGGATGAAGGTATCGTCTCCCGATTGTCCATAGACACGGTTACCACCGGTTCCGGCCACTGTATCGATGACATCGTTTTCTGCTCCACCGAATACTAGCTCGTCACTGCCTAGTACCTCGATAGTGTCTCCGTCAAGAGTACCAAACACAGGAAGTTCCGGTGCTGGAGGTTCTACTTCCTCCGCAACAGAAACAACACCATCTACACGAGCATCACCTACATCCGCTCCTGCTAAGTCGGGTAAACCTAAAGCTTCAGCTAATTCTGGTGCTAATAATAGGTCTGCGTCTCCTAAATTTAGGTCGTCTCCATCTATTCCGGATACAGCCGCAGTTGCTGGTTCGCCCAAATCGAAGAGTATCTCTAACCCGAGACCATCCTCCAAAGTGTCCGCGACAAAGAAGCCGCTAGCTGTGTCTGAGACACGACTTTCATCGAAACCGATGGAGAATTCCCCAACAGTAACTTCTGCATCACCTAATCCTAAAGTGATGGTACCGTCGTGTTCTATGGTTCCACCCACAGGCATAAATCCGACTGGTTTGAACATGAAGTCTGTGTCTTCGGTGATCTCAAATCCAACTTGGAATGGAGGTAAGAAACCTGGACGACTTTCTGGAGTAGCGTCACTATCAGCATCGACTAAGGTGAGTCCTGCTACTTCTTCCAATAGCTCAAAGTCTAAATAGACGCTGGTAACACCAGATTCGAGGTTATATTTTGCGTCTTCTCGACCATCTTTGATGGTTAAGCTAACATCTTGTGCATCAGGCACAACTTCGTAGATTTCCCCATCAGCTAGACTAAATTCTAAGGTTTCTGAACCTTCATTGGGTCCATCGTCAAAGACTGTGAGGGTAATAGACGCTTCTGGTTCTACTACAGTCACGAAGAAGCCACCATTACGATCTCCTTGAAGGGGGAAGTCATCGATACCCACTAAATCTGTGTCTGGGTCAATTCCATCCTCACCAAAGATGATAAACTCTCCTATGTCAGTTGGTCCACTATCAATGAACAGTTCTAGACCACCATCTGGAATGGCTCCAGTGCTTTCATCCACTGTAATGTTGACTGTGAATTCTTCACCTTCCATTAATTCGCTTTCGGTCACTGAGAGGCTTACGGTTGGCCCTTCCCCTGGGGTGGCACTATCTCCATCTTCAATGCCAATACTGACAGATTCTTCACCAATTAGGTAACCATCACCTGGTAATATCTCGAAGTTTAAAACATCCCGTTCTTCTTCGACTAGGTCATCAAAAAGACCTGCTGTAACTGTAACTTCTGGTACTAGAAGACCAAGAATCACTTCTGTTCCTGTAAAACCAATGGCAACTACGCCATCTGCTGGGTCGAAAACTGGGGGAGTTGCTTCGTCAAGAAGTCTTGGGACAAACAGTTTTTCAACCCCATCACCACCAATGGTGACTACTACCCCTTGCTCGTCGTCAGGAATCGGGCCATCGACAGTTAATGTGATTTCTAGGTTGGGTTGCTCATCTTCAGTCAACTCTGGGGTTGTGGTACTGATAGAAACTGTTGGGAACAGCGCACCATCGTCGATGTTTAAGGTAACGTCTTGTGCGTCGGGGTCAACTTCGTAGGGTTAAAGCTCCAGCTAATTCCGGTGCTAGTAATAAGTCAAAATCTCCTAGATCAACTTCTGAACCAGATACAACAGCATTTTGGGGAATACCTAAATCGAACAGTATTTCTAAATTTAGAGGATCTTCTAAGGTGTCCGCTACGAAGAAACCACTGTTTATGTCCGATACACGGTCGGGATCAAAACCGATGGAGAAGTCTCCGACTGGGATTTGTCCCAGGTTTCCTAGTGTTAGGGTTAGGGTTCCCTCGTGTTCGATGGTTCCACCCAGTGGGGTAAAGGGAACTGGTGCAAAGCTAAAGTCTGTAGCTTCTACGATGGGAAAACCGACTTGAAAAGGAGGTAAGAAACCAGGACGATCTGCTGGAGTACCTTCGCTAACGATTTCTGGTATGGTCAACCCAGTTGCTTCTTCTAATAGATCGGTGTCTATGTAGATGCTGGTGGTTCCACCCTCGAGGTTAAAGACTACCCCTGCACCTGCGCCACCATCGTCGATGGTTAGGATTACTTCCTCTCCGTCCGGATCGACTTCGTATTGTTCACCATCTTGTAACTCGAAGGTGAGGTCTTCTGGTCCTTCGGTGGGTCCATCGTCAAACACAGAAAGGGTAATAGAGGCTTGAGGTTCTACTAATGTCACGAAGAAGCCACCACGATCATCTCCTTGAAGGGGGAACTCATCGATACCGACTAAATCTGTGTCTGGGTCAATTCCACCCTCACCAAAGATGACGAACTCTCCTATGTCAGTGGGTCCGCTAGATACAAATACCTGAAGTCCATCTTCAGGAATAGCACCGTTGCTCTCCTCCACGTTGAAGAAGACGGTTAATTCGTCTCCTTCCATTAAGTCAGTGTCGCTGACAGAGAGACTAACTTCAGGGACAGTGCTTTGGTCTGGAATGTCTCCATCTTCAATGGTAATGCTGGCAACGGCTTGATCGACATCGTAACCGTCTCCCTCTAACACCTCGAACTCTAGGGTTAATGGTTCTTCTTGGATAATGTCATCAAACAGAGCTAATGTAACACTAACTGTTTCAGCAGTTAAACCGAAGTCAACTTCTGAGCCTCTATTTTCAATGGGAACAATTCCATCTGCCGGATCAGTTACAAGGCCAAACCCTGGATCTAGAAGGTCTTGGTTACCAAATAGTTCAAGCAAATCACCACCAAGGGTAACGACTACTCCTTGCCCATCGTCAGGAATCGGGCCATCAACGGTGAATACTAGATCAAATTCTGGTGGTTGTCCATCTTCGGTCACAACGGGGGTTGTGGTGGTAATGGAAACGCTCGGTAAACCGACTCCCACTGCAGATGTATTAAATATCAGTTCGTACTCACTAGGGCCATCGAGTTGCTGCAGAGCAAATGTGTAGTCTCCGCTAGGCAGTGGTCCAGTAAAACCGATCGCGCCAGCACCGTTGCCGATGTTACCTAGGATATCGCTACCTACGGAACCTGCGTTGAAAAGGAAGTAACCAAGCAGTTCACTTGTGTCAGCGGTGTTATCTAAGGGTTCGGTGAAGACTGTCCCTTCTTGCACCGCGATGAACGCTAAATCTCCTCCAGAAGACAAGGACTCAAGCTCAATGGAGTCCAGTTGGAAACCTTCGGGTACTGTGACGGTTACGTATTCTTGGTCACCACCAGCACTACTTGCTTCGAGGGTATTTGCACCCTCTTCCAGCACTAAACTCTCAGGGGAGTTGGGGTCATCTGAAAAATCCCCAAGTACCGATTCGAGTATGTCAGCCATGATTGCTATTCCTCACCTAAGTTTTTACTATAACGATCGCATCGGATTAGATGCGATTGCCTTTTTTACCTTTTTTGTTTTGTTTTGTTAAGCTTTTACGGTTATCCCTGAGTCGTAACAAAATTTACAAAGCTCAGACTTCCGAGATTATAGCAGGTCTTAACACGAATCGACATATTTTTTCAGCTATTTTTTTTCTAAAAGCTTATCTTTATCACTTATCGAGTCGTAACAAAATTTATAAAGGGCAGAATTAAGAGAAAATAGCAGGGATAAACACCAGTTAACCTATTTTTTCAGCGATTAGAGACCATAGCAGGTATAAAAACTAGTTGATATCTTTTTTTGATAGATAAGATAGTGAGACACAAATTTAACTGACAATTGAATATCGAATTAAGTTTTTAGCTAAGATCCCATGTACCGTTTTTCTGAATCGACAGAACCTTTTGATGATATTTCAATAAACTAGAACGATGACCAACGCTGATGAAAGTAGTTGATGTATTTTGCAATTCTTGGTAAAGTCTCTGTTCGTTATCACTATCTAAAGCACTGGTAGCTTCATCTAACATACAATAGTTGGGTTTGATAGCGAATAAACGAGCGAATGCTAGACGTTGTTGTTCTCCAAGAGATAACACTTTATTCCAATCTTCTCTTGCTTCTAAACCATCAAATTTTTTGTAGAGATCACCTAAATTTACCTGTTCTAATAAATCAATCAATTCCTGATCGGTAATTTTATTATCAATATCAGGGTAAACCATTTGAGTCCGTAAAGATCCAATGGGCATATAGGGACGTTGAGGGAGAAATAATAATTGTTGTTTTTGGGGACGTTTAATGGTTCCTTTTCCTGATAACCATAGTCCTGCTAATACTCTCAATAGTGAACTTTTTCCCACACCACTTTCTCCCATTACTAATAAACTTTCACCAGTTTGTAAACTCAGAGATAAGTTTTCCACTAATTTCTGTTGATAGTCAGGGGTATATAGGGTTAATTTTTCAATAGTTAGATTGGATGATTCTTGGGTTATTATTTTTTCTTTATCTCCGAAAAGTGAATCAGAAGATTGCTCAAAAAAATACAATAAAGTACCTATCCTTTGAATACCGGAACCCAAAGCACTTAGCTGTTCAAACTGAGTCACAATCAAAGTTAAAGCAATCAAAATACTTCTAAATGCTGTGGCCGCTTTACTAAACTCACCTATTTCTAACTCTCCTGATAAAATACGTGGTGCAAGTAATAAACCAGGTAATAGGAAGGTTATATACTGATAACCGTTTTGAAATAAGTTTAAATTCAGTTGCCAACGAATTAGATAGTTAAAGTTTTGGAAAACTTTGAGAAATTGCTGTGTAATTTGCTCTGATTCTTGGTCTTGTCCTTGATAAAAAGCAATAGCTTCCGCATTTTCTCTCACTCTCACTAATCCAAAGCGAAAGTCTGCTTCCCGTTTCAGTTGCTCAAAATTAATGCCAACTAAAATACGTCCGAATACAATTACTGTAACGATAGTTCCCCCAACGGCATAAATAACTAAAAAGCTCATTAGAATTGGTGAAATAGACCACAAAACCCCAATAAATCCCAATAACTGAAGAATAGAATCAAACATAATTACCAGGAAATTAAGGGATTGTTGGGTGAAGGTTTTGATGTCCTCTGAAATACGTTGATCGGGATTGTCTATATTAGGATAGAAAGTTAATCTATAATAATCCTGCTCTTCTAAATATCGATCTAAAATATTAAAAGTTAACCAACGTCGCCAATACAAGCTTAGTTTTCCTTGAACAAAACTTTTAGTAGATAATAAAGGTACACCAATAACAATAATACCAATGAAGATAGCTATAGATTGGGTAAATCTTTCTTGTTCGCCACTGGCCAAAGAGGATGTTACTTCTCCTAGAAAAATAGTGAATAAAAGTAATAAAATTGCTCCGAAAAATGAAAGTAATAGTAGCAGAAATAATAAAGTTATCGCTCCACCTTTTTCTTCAGAAACCCAATAAGGTTTGGCAATTTTCCAAAATTTCTCCCACCATTGTAAATTCCAGTTTTCCAGAGTAGTTGTCATATTTTTTAATCTAAATATCTACCAAACGCCATTGCTTTTCTCCACAGATTTCTAACACTTGATTGTGATACTTGAACAAAGTTTCACGATGACCTACACTAACAAAGGTTAAAGATAATTTTGTTAGTTGCTCGTATAAATAAGCCTCATTGGTTTCATCCAGTGCGCTAGTTGCTTCATCTAAGATGACATATTTTGGATTAATTAGCCACAGCCTTGCAAAAGCTAACCGTTGTTGCTCTCCCGGGGACAATATTTCTGTCCAATTTAGAGGAGAATCAAAAGAATCAACTCTATTAATTAAGTTTTGTAAATTAACAAAATTGAGAATTTCTTGCAACTTTTCATCGGGTATATTTTTGATAGAATGGGGATAGAATAGTTGATGACGTAAAGACCCACTTGGTAAATAAGGACGTTGGGGAAAGAAAAGCATTTTTTCCCTTTTCGGCTTATAGATTTCCCCTTTGCCAGTATTCCACAATCCTGCCATAAAGCGTAGCAAAGAACTCTTCCCGACACCACTATTTCCAATAATTAGTAATGATTGGCCTTGACTTACATTGACAGAAAGTTCCTCGATTAAAGTTGTCTCATAATTAGGGGTAAACAAGGTTACTTTCCTTAGGTTTAACCCTTCGCTTTCTCGAAAATTTATGTTGGGAAGATCAGAATCATCACTAGAATTTGACCACTTTTGTAAATTAGCTAAACGATTAATGCTGGCGGCAAAAACACTTAGTTTATCAACTTGATTAATTACTAAACCTAATAAAAAACCGATACGTTCAAAAGCAGCTTGTGATTGAGTTACTGATCCTATTTCGAGTTCTCCTGAAAAAAGACGTGGAGCTAATATAATAAAGGAAAGAACAAAGGTTATATATTGATAACTATTTTGAAAAAGATACAGATTGAGCTGCCAGCGTAATAAACGATTAAAATTTTGAAAAACTTGTAAAAATTGCCATCTAGATTCTCTCTTTTCTGGTATATTGCCTCCATAAAAAGCAATAGATTCAGCATTTTCTCTAATTCTTACCAAGCCAAAGCGAAAGTTTGCTTCTCGTTTAAGTTGCTCGGCGTTAATACGAGTTAAAACACGCCCAAAAACAACAATAACAAAAATGGTTCCAAAAACAGCGTAAATTAATAAGAAAAACATTAATGTTTTGGATATAGACCAAAGAACAGCAGTAAAACCTAATAACTGTAAAGTTGAATCTAGAAATGTTGTGAAAAAATAAAGGGATTGTTCCGTAAAAACCTTAATATCTTCACTAATACGCTGATCAGGATTATCCAGCTGTTTGTCTAAACTTAAATGATAAAATTTATTCTGACTAAAATACTGAGATAAAAAGTAATTTGTCAACCACCTGCGCCAATAAAGACTTAACTTATTTTGCACATACTTATTAAAAGCTAGGGTAGGAAATCCGATAATAATTAAGCCTAAAAATATCAAAACTGACCTTATAAAACGCTCTTCGCTTCCTGATACAAGAGCAGAAATAAATTCACCCCTCTGTAAACTTTCTAAAACAACAAAAGTGCTACTGCCAAATGATAATAATAATACGAGACACAACAACCCTCTTGCTCCCCACTTTTCAGAAGAAAACCAGTATGGGTAAGCCACAAAGTAACTTTGCTTTACTATTTGTCCAGCTAATGTTTTTATTCTCTGTATCAAAGATTGATTGTTATCAAACATAATCTGTGAGTATATTAAATTAAAATTTATAGGCTGACAGTAAAAAAACAAATAGCCAACTGTGACCAGAAGCTACCCAAATTAGTTTGAATTTATCTATTTTCAGAAAGAGTTGAGAATTTTTTTCAATTAGCATTATTAATAGTCAGTGTTCATTTGAATTACCAGTTATCCTTAAGGAAAAAAAGGATATACTAGTATTACAGTATAGCCTATATATTTTCTGGGGTTAAACAAATTGGGATATGAATGAATCAGAGAGTTTTCTCGAACCAATACCAAGCTTTGATTACGAAGCGTTAGAGAGAGAACAGGGACAGACAATTCAACGGTTGACACGAGAAATAAGAGACTGTTTGCATCGCTCGGCCCAGGACATTTGGGAAATTGGGCAGAAACTAGCTGATGTGCGCGATCGCTTGAGATACGGTCAATTCGATAGTTGGTTAAAAATCGAATTCGGCTGGAGTCGTCGTACCGCCTATAATTTTATTAGTGTATATCAAACTTTCGGGGAACGTGCAAATCTTGCACAGGTTGATATAGCTACCTCAGCTCTTTATTTATTAGCAGCTCCTTCTACACCAAAACGAGTACGGGAAGAGTTTTTACAAAAAGCCCACGAAGGCCATACTATTACCCATAAACAACTATCAGAAGTTATTCAAAAAGAAAAATCTCAAAATAACACAAACTCATCTGAAAATCAAAATAAATCAACCTCTATTAAGCCTGAAATCGTTAATATTATTCCCAAAGAAACATCTCCAACCTCTCAAAATGGAGAAAAAACTATTCCCTCTACCATAGAAGAGTTACCATCAAGTATAATCACAATTGAGACTATTCAAGAAGGATGGCACTGTTTGGAGCATCAACATTACCTCTTTTGCGGTGATACAGCCTCTTCTGAATTCGTTGATCGCATTCCTTATTCACCCTTAGCTATCGCTATTACGGCCGAAGACTGGGATCACGACTGGTTAGTCGAAAAAGCGAAATCAGTGCTGATTTTTCCCGAATCTGAGGGTGAATCTACTCTGATAATCCAATTAATCAATATGTTTAGCGAACCTGGAGATAATGTTGTTTTTCCCTGGTTACCTAACCCCGATATTCTAGCGATCGCTCATCAACTTAACCGTAGAATTTTTGCAGGAGATCCCAACCCTCAAAGGTGTCAGTTAGCCATAGAGAGAGCGCAGTTAAGCATTGAAGCGTAAGCTAGAAGTTATAGCAGCTCCCATACTTGTGAGGTACAAATTTTTCTAGTTTTAGGAGTCAGGAGTTCCTCACTCCGTTCCGGCGCTATCGCACAGGAGTCAGGAGTTATAACCTAAATATTGGGTGTACCTCATGAGTGTGAGAAACGCTATAGATTCGTTCAAATTTCTATTTCTTTTCGTGGTTTGCTGGAGTCAATATCTCGGGGTTGAACAGACAGTTGGATAACCTTAATTCTTTCTGCTAAAGTCCCTATAGTCGGCTTTTCAAATAGAGTTCGTAGCGGCAAATCTAGGGAAAACGTTTGGCGTAAACGAGAATTAACACGAGTCGCTATCAAAGAATTTCCCCCTAACTCAAAAAAGTTATCCTCAACGCTTAAATTGTCGATTTTTAGAATTTCTCGCCAAATTTCTGCGATCGCCTCTTCTGTTTCGTTACGAGGTGCAATAATTTCCCTGGTACTAGAATAATTCAAGGAGAGTAAACTCTTGCGGTCTAACTTACCATTGCTTGTTAAAGGAAAACTATCTAACCTGATAAAAACACTAGGAATGCCGTAATTAGGTAATCTTTCGCTTAAAAATTGCCGTAACTCCCCGGAAATGTCTTCTGTTTGTTCTGTTTGAATATAAGCGATTAATCTGCGATCGCCTTCCGCAAATTCTTTAGCTAGAACGACACAAGCGATGATATCGGGATGTTGGTTCAAAGTAGTTTCGATTTCCCCCAACTCTAAGCGAACCCCGCGAATTTTTACTTGATTATCTATTCTACCTAAGTATTCAATATTACCATCTTCCCCTAATCTCACCAGATCCCCCGTTTTGTATAACCTTTCTCCTGCATCAAAAGGGTTCGGAACAAAACTTTCTGCTGTTAAATCCGGTCTATTTAAGTAACCTCTAGCTAACCCTTCTCCCCCTAAATATAACTCCCCTGCGACTCCCATAGGCAATAGTTGCAATTGAGGGTTGAAAACATAAGCTTGTATATTATCAATGGGTTTACCGATGGGGACAGATAAATCATCTGCTTGACAAGTCCAGGCCGTAACATCTATCGCCGCTTCAGTTGGTCCGTAAAGGTTGTGTAATGTTGCGTCAAAGGTTTGAAAAAAGCGATTTTTGAGATCTACAGAAAAAGCTTCCCCACTACAAATAACCCGTTTTAGGGAGTTACATTGAGAAGCTTTTTCTTCTTCGAGAAACACTTGTAACATTGATGGAACAAAGTGAACTGTGGTAATATTTTCTTCAATAATTAAACTAGCTAAATAACCGCTATCTTGATGACCTTCTGGTTTGGACATTACTAAACACGCGCCATTTAATAGTGTCCAGAAAAATTCCCACACCGACACATCGAAAGTATAAGGGGTTTTTTGTAAAACGAGGTCATCTGGGGTCAAATGGTAAGCTTTCTGCATCCAGTTTAAACGGTTTATTAGACCTCGATGGGTATTGATGACTCCTTTGGGGTTTCCTGTGGAACCGGATGTGTAAATGGCATAAATACTATGATTCGGTGTAAGTTTGGGGGTGGGGTTTGTATTAGGATATTGGGATAATTTTAGGTTGTCTGTGTTTAAATTAACCACAGTTTTCACAGGAACCTCGGAGAAATCTTGATCCGTTAATAGGATAGAAAGTTGAGCATCTTGAAGGATATAATTAATGCGTTGTGGGGGATAAGTGGATTCAATGGGAACATACGCTGCTCCTGCTTTAAGAATAGCTAAAATAGCAATTACCATACCTAAAGAGCGTTTTGAACAAACACCCACTAAGGTTTCTGGTTTCACCCCCAAACTTCCTAAATAATGGGCAAGTTGGTTAGCTTTATTATTAAGTTCTTCGTAGGTTAATTTTTTATTTTCAAAAGTAACTGCAATATTTTGAGGATTTTTTTCTACTTGTTGTTCAAATAGTTGAGGAATACAAATATGACCATTCTCTGTTGCTTTTTCCCTATTGTCTTTTATTAATAGCTGTTTTTCATGGTCTGTTAGTAAAGAAATTTCCCACAGTTGTTGCTGAGGGTTATTAATAATATTATTTAATACAGTTTTAAAATGTCCTAATAAGCGATTGATCATCTGATCAGAAAAGCGATCGCAATGATATTTCATCTTAATAGATAATTGGTTTGTTCCTCCGACTAAAATAGTTAGAGGCAAACTTGTCCATTCCGTAGACTTAACAGAATCGATGGTTAATGATTCGCTTTCTTGAATGATAGAAGGATCGACGGGATAATTTTCAAATACTAAAATTGTGTCAAATAAGGATGTACCTGAAGCTAAATCGCTATTTTCTTGGATTTCCAGTAAAGAAACATGCTCGTAGCGGGATGCTTCTCCTTGTTGGGTTTGTAGCCGCTTTAACCAAGGGATTAGATCTTGTTTAGGGGAGACTTTAACACGCACTGGTAAGGTGTTAATAAATAATCCTACCATAGAATTAATGCCCTCTAAAGTAGCTGATCTTCCCGAACAAGTTGCCCCAAAAACAATATCTGTTTCACCGCTATAATAACTTAATAATAATGCTAAAGCCCCTCTAATTAGGGTGTTTAAGGTTAATTCTTGTTGTTGGGTTAAAGATTTTAAAGTAGTAGTAATATTGGACGATAGTATAATTTCTTGTTCTGCTTGTGGGCTATCTTTTTCTACAATACTGTTTCGTTCAACACCCCAAATTGTGGGGGTAATAAAGCCTTTTAACTGCTCTTTCCAGTAATCTTTAGATATGTTTTGATCTTGTTGTTGTAACCAGCCAATATAGTCACCGTAGGGACGAGTATAATTAACCTCTATTTTGCCATAATACTCCTGAAAAACCTCTTTAATCACCAACCCTGACGACCAACCATCTATGATCAAGTGGTGTTGTGTCCAAACCAAATAATAACTATTTTCCGTAGAGTAAATCAGATTTAGACGCATTTGGGGAGGATTTTTAAGATCAAAATTTTGTTTTCGATCTATTTCTAAAAATTCTTCTAACTTATACTCTTGTTTGTCTAAGGAAATGTCTCGCCAGTCAAGTTCCTCCCAAGGGAAATTAACCCGACGATACACCGCTTGAAAGGGACGATCTCGCTTTTCCCAGTGAAAAGAGACACGAAACAGTTGATGTTTTATAATAATAGTTTCCCAAGCTTGCTTAAACTTGGGAATATTTAAAGAACCTGTTAACGTTAAACAGATTTGGGGTTGATAAACTCCTGAATGGGGTGTTAGAAGAGTGTGAAATAAAATCCCTTCTTGTAAAGGAGAAAGGGGATAAATATCTTCAATATTCTTTTTTTTATCCATCATGAAAATCTTGGCTTTAGAATTAAGTATAGCAGTATAAAAATTTGTTTGTATAAGGAAAAAGTGGTAACTAATAACTGGTAACTGTTCACTGATAAAAAAGAGATAGGATAAGAGCAAATTATTTTTTGCCCCTATCCTTCAAGACAAAAAATTAGACCTTAACCGAAGATAAAGTCACTTTCATCTAGTTGAGATGAATTAACGTTTAACAATAAACCTAACTCATCGCCGTTACCGCTAACTAAAGTATTGCTACCTTGTTGAGTAAGGGTTAAATCGTCAAAACTCAGTCCTAAACCTCCGATCCCGATGGTATCCACATCTAATTCAAAGTCGGTGATGGTATCAACATCAAGGGGAAGTTCAGCCAACGCTAACCAAAATTGATCTGATCCGGCACCCCCTGTAATGATATTGCGATCGCCGACGAGATAAAAAATATCGTCTCCGTTACCACCAAAAGCGCGGTTATCGTCACCTAAGAAGAAGGTATCATTACCAGATTGACCATATATGCGGTTACCACCTATTGCTGAGGTTGTCTCAACGAGATCGTTGCCTGCACCTGCAAAAAGGAAATCATCAATGCCATTAAAATCTGGTATGGTTGCAGGATCAAGAGTGTCATCTCCTGTCGAACCAAAGGAGACCATTTCTTCAACAAAGGGAGCTTCAGTAACCTCTATACTAACAGTAGCTATCTCAGAATCTTCGGTTCCATCATTAGCTTGATAGGTGAAAGTATCAGTTCCTAAAAATCCTTCATCGGGACTGTAGGAAAAAGATCCATCTTCATTGAACTCGAGGGTTCCATTGCTAGGTTCTTCATCCAAAATAGCAGTTAAAGGATCGTTATTAGCATCGGTGTCATTATCTAACACATTACCCGTAACCGTCGTATTTTCTTCGGTGTTGAAGCTATTGTCATTAGCTACTGGAGGGGTTTCAGGGGTAACACCTTCGATGGTGATGGTTGCGGTGGCGTTATCAGTTCCCCCTTGTCCATCGCTGACGGTGTATTCAAAGCTATCGGTGTCGCTTTGTCCTTCTTCTAGGTTATCAAATACTCCGTTGGGGTCGTAGTTGTAGCTTCCATCGCTGTTTAGGGTTAGTAATGCTCCTGATGCTAGGGTTATTTCAGTGCCAACATCCCCTGCTTCTCCGTTTACCTCGGTAACGGTGAGATCATCTTCATCTACATCTGTGTCGTTTTCTAATACATCCCCATTTACTGCTGCAGTTTCTGAGGTTGTTTCTGTGTCATCTACTGCTACTGGGGGAGTATTTTCTGTCACACCTTCGATGGTGATGGTTGCGGTGGCGTTATCAGTTCCCCCTTGTCCATCGCTGACGGTGTATTCAAAGCTATCGGTGTCGCTTTGTCCTTCTTCTAGGTTATCAAATACTCCGTTGGGGTCGTAGTTGTAGCTTCCATCGCTGTTTAGGGTTAGTAATGCTCCTGATGCTAGGGTTATTTCAGTGCCAACATCCCCTGCTTCTCCGTTTACCTCGGTAACGGTGAGATCATCTTCATCTACATCTGTGTCGTTTTCTAATACGTCCCCATTTACTGCTGCAGTTTCTGAGGTTGTTTCTGTGTCATCTACTGCTACTGGGGGAGTATTTTCTGTCACACCTTCGATGGTGATGGTTGCGGTGGCGTTATCAGTTCCCCCTTGTCCATCGCTGACGGTGTATTCAAAGCTATCGGTGTCGCTTTGTCCTTCTTCTAGGTTATCAAATACTCCGTTGGGGTCGTAGTTGTAGCTTCCATCGCTGTTTAGGGTTAGTAATGCTCCTGATGTTAGGGTTATTTCAGTGCCAACATCCCCTGCTTCTCCGTTTACCTCGGTGACGGTGAGATCATCTCCATTGGGATCGCTATCGTTGTCTAATACGTTTCCGTCTACTGCTGCAGTTTCTGAGGTTGTTTCTGTGTCATCTACTGCTACTGGTGGGGTATTTTCTGTTACACCTTCGATGGTGATGGTTGCGGTGGCGTTATCAGTTCCCCCTTGTCCATCGCTGACGGTGTATTCAAAGCTATCGGTGTCGCTTTGTCCTTCTTCTAGGTTATCAAATACTCCGTTGGGGTCGTAGTTGTAGCTTCCATCGCTGTTTAGGGTTAGTAATGCTCCTGATGTTAGGGTTATTTCAGTGCCAACATCCCCTGCTTCTCCGTTTACCTCGGTGACGGTGAGATCATCTCCATTGGGATCGCTATCGTTGTCTAATACGTTTCCGTCTACTGCTGCAGTTTCTGAGGTTGTTTCTGTGTCATCTACTGCTACTGGTGGGGTATTTTCTGTTACACCTTCGATGGTGATGGTTGCGGTGGCGTTATCAGTTCCCCCTTGTCCATCGC
>NZ_JARVCN010000256.1:0-12154 GCF_038442745.1 Crocosphaera sp. Alani8 | reverse complement strand
TTACCTCGGTAACGGTGAGATCATCTTCATCTACATCTGTGTCGTTTTCTAATACATCCCCATTTACTGTTGCAGTTTCTGAGGTTGTTTCTGTGTCATCTACTGCTACTGGGGGAGTATTTCCTGTTACACCTTCGATGGTGATGGTTGCGGTGGCGTTATCAGTTCCCCCTTGTCCATCGCTGACGGTGTATTCAAAGCTATCGGTGTCGCTTTGTCCTTCTTCTAGGTTATCAAATACTCCGTTGGGGTCGTAGTTGTAGCTTCCATCGCTGTTTAGGGTTAGTAATGCTCCTGATGCTAGGGTTATTTCAGTGCCAACATCCCCTGCTTCTCCGTTTACCTCGGTAACGGTGAGATCATCTTCATCTACATCTGTGTCGTTTTCTAATACGTCCCCATTTACTGCTGCAGTTTCTGAGGTTGTTTCTGTGTCATCTACTGCAACTGGGGGGGTATTAGGAGGACTATCGGCAAAAGTAACACTACCTGCATTGGTATCAGGATCGACTTCATATCCATCACCGTCAAGTAGGGTATAGGTAACTATGACAGGATCTTCGGGATTTCCATCGTTAAAAATAGGTGAGCTAATTGTAGCAGTTTGTTCGGTAATGTTAAATGAGAAACCCGTATTATCAAAATCAGGAATGGGAAAATCACCTCCAGTTACAGTGATATCGAATACGCTCAGCTGATTCAAACTTTGAGCTACATCTCCAGTGACTGCAACCGTTACCCCTCCTTCTGGTGGGGGTTCGCTAAGGTTAAAAGTGAAGGTGAAAAGGGTTTCCTCTGACTCAAAGAGAATGTCAGGACTTGTTGTCAGGGAAACAGTGGGTTCGCTGGTTTCAAGTTGGGAACGGGTATCTGCTAGGGTTAAAACAACCTCGTTAACGATGGGATCAACATCGTACCCTTCTCCATCGATTAAGGTAAAGATAGATTGTTCTACTCCTTGATCGTCGTTGCGATTTGGTCCGGTCGGATCTGTGATATTACCCTCGGCAACACGATCTTGGTCGTCAAAAATAGTTAGAGTAATGGTGGCAATTTGTTCAACCACCGTGAACTCGAGTATTTGGTTACCTGCTGGTCCACCAAGATTACCACTAATACCTGTAGTTGTTGGGAAAGGGAAGAAAATAAAATCTGCTAGACCCAATTGTACATTGCTATCAAGGGTAACAAAAATGCCCTCCTCTGGAGGGGGTTCACTCAGGGCAATGGTGAGGGTGGTTTGGGTGCCTTCGTCTTCCACCAAAACTAAGGGATCGGCTGTTATGCTGATTGTGGGATCAAATACGCCGGTGTAGGCCTGTTGGGTTTGGGGTAAAAAAGCTAATTTGTCGGTAATTTCCCCTATTTTAAAATCAAGATGCCAATTTCCCCCTTTTAAGGCATTACCAACCCGATTGCTAGAGGCTGCAATGTTTGCACCTGTGATCTGGTGTAAACGGTTCAAAAATTGGCGACCTTGTTCTCCTAATGCAACTTGGCAACCATAGAGTAGCATCGGTACTCCAGCTAGTTTTTTGGACCAACGTTGCACTTGGTTGAGATACCGTTCAAAGTTATTCAAACTTAATCGACTATTTCCTAGTTGTATTCCCCCTGACCATCCGTGGGAAACAACATGAATGCTATCAATATGGGTGCAATTAGCTAAAATTTCGGTAATTTGTTCGATCCCATTTCTGTTAGTATCCAGGATAATGGTGGTTACGCTGGGAATAACACCGTTTTGTAAGTGCTTGGGATTTTCTACATTTCCGTCAATAATGACTAAATTTGTTTTATTTTTAATATTATTAGGGACTTTGGGCATTTCATACTCCAATAATGTTTTATTTGTGCAAAAAGTTGCTCTTTTCTCCATAATAACTTTCCTATGTTAAGTTAAAAAATAAGCCGAGGCCTTCTCATCTCAGATGAAATTTACGCAAGGGATCTCCCCAACTTAGCATTATAACACTTAATGTGTTTGGGAACCAACTGATGAAGTTGAATATAATTTTGTGCAAATTTTGCACAACTGCGAGTGAATTAGTACTGTATCGAACTCAGGTTATCACTTTAGGGAACAGGGAATATATAGACAAGCTAAGTACTTCATACCCTTGAAAGCAAAGCCCTTTGCAATAACAGTTAATTTCTATTTTTGTCCATGCACTTACTTATAGCATTTCTCATACTTGTGAGGTACAGAGGTGATCGCTTTGAGGCAGGAGGCAGGAGACAGGAGACAGGAGTTAAGTGTACCTCATGAGTCCGATAAAAGCTATATCAGTTTTTGTTATCTATTGAAAGCATGACTATAGAAAATCATTAACTTAAGCCTCATCTAATAACAATAGAAGTTTTACGAAGAAATTGAAAGGCAAAAGTAGTAGAAGTAACTAAACCTCAATATCTTTTAAAGTTATTATCAATAAGCCTCCTATTAGATGTTGACAATTATTTTAAAATGTGGGTTGAAAAAAGATGATTACAGGAATCAGTGAACAGTGATAACTGATAATTCATAACTGGTAATCGAATATTCACACCTTAGCTTCTTTGTAATTTTTGTGAACTGCTCTAAAGCATCAATAGAAGCCTATTCTAGAGCAAGAAATTTCTCAAAAACCTCCAAAATAGTTGACAAAGATTAGTATTTTGCTCCTTAATAGTCAATAATTTATTCAAAAAAATTCGCATTACTAAAAATTATGATGCACAATACGAATAACAAAGTGAGTCAATTTCATGACATCAAGAGTTTTGTTAAGGAATACGGGAATCTTGAGATTCAACCCTGCTCAAGAAGCCTTTGATTCCGTACTGTAAAAATCTGTGTAAGTCGTCATTATTGTAAATTACCCTAACCACAATCAAAGTCAACAATTATGATAGTATCCTCACCCCGTGTACAAATAGAATCCCACTTACTCGAAGTTGATCACCTCGTTATCTATACGTCAGAACCAACAGTAGCCATTTCTATGTTGCAAGAACTGGGACTCCATAGCTCAGATCAGATTATACGACGAGAAAAACAGGGAACCGCCTCTACGTTGTTTTTCTTTGAAAATACCTATCTTGAGATCGTTTGGAGCGAAGATAACCAAAAGGTTAAGCAGTATAAGACAGAAACAAATATAGATATTATTTCCCGTGCTAACTGGAAACAGACAGGGGCGGCTCCCTTTGCCATTGGATTACGTCAAAACGGAAGTATTGGCCCTCAGATTGGTGATAAAAAAGATCAAAATACTTTACAATCCTTGAAAGCCGAGGGTTTAGTAAGTTTCGCCTCAGATAATCTTACCACCCTATCAGAACCAATTTGTTATAGTATTCCTGATTCGATGGCGCTGACCACTTGGCTGAACAGTTCTGTTAAAGAGCATCGAAAATTGGTCAATCATCCCATTAACATCAAAAGACTCACAAATCTTGAATTTACCCTCACTCAACCTAACCTATGGACTCGAGCAATTTCTTTCCTGGTCTTACACAACCTTCTATCTCTCAAACAGGGGACAACCACCCTATTGGAATTGACGTTTGACCACCACAAACAAGGAAAACTAATTGATGCTCGACCAATTTTACCGTTGGTACTGAAATATTAAGTAATGAAGCAATCTCTTTTTTCTCCTAGTTTTTTTGTCAGTAGTGCGATCGCCGTTTGTGTTTCTCAACCTGCGTGGGGTCAACTCCCAGATCTGGTTCAGATCACTGAACTGCGTTTGGAAGGAACAGCCGAAGGTTTAGCCTTAGTGATTACCACCTCCGACGGTTCATCTCCACAATTTTTTGAGACTCGCACCGACAACACCCTAGTTATTGACCTCTTAGACGCTCAATTGAGCTTACCAGGGGGAGGAAAAGAGTTTGTGCAACAAAACCCTGTACCAGGGATTGCTTCGATTACCATTAGACAGCAATATCGCGTCGGTGTATTTGTAACCATCGTTGGAGAAGAGGAAATTCCCTTAGCTCAAATCACCACAACCTCCTCCGGTATAGCGGTTACTTTGCCTAACACAGAAACGGCGATCGCTGGAAACTTAGGCCCATCAGAATCCTCAGAGCCATCTACAACCCCCTCTGACCCTCAAGTTCCTGGGTCAACCCCTCCCCCCTCATCCATCCCAGGACAAGAGCCTGAGGCTCTTCCTCCTGCTCCCACTGAACCCGAGGAACTTCCCGAAGTAATTGTCATAGCCCCACCAGACCCACCAGCACCCCCAGAACCCCCACCAGAACCTACACCAGACCCCCCTCGCCCCCCTATAGCTGAACGGACCTATACCCCCCCGAAAAACTCCTCAGTGTCTCGGGATGATTCAGCTATTTTAGATACCCCCCAAGACATCGATATTGTGACGGAAGAAATCATCGAAGACAGGGGCGATCGCACCGTTGGGGAAGCGTTAGAAAATATTAGTGGGGTAACCAGCGGCCGTGCCTCCACGAGTTCTGTTGCCCTAACCCCGATCATTCGAGGGTTTGAGTCGGAGAATATCCTCAGAAATGGCATGAGGGATGATAGTCAAAGGTTTTTTGGAGGAATCACCACGAATTTAGAGCGCATCGAAGTTTTGAAGGGGCCAGCATCTATTCTATTTGGTCAAGGGAACCTGGGAGGAACAGTCAACTTAGTGACAAAAGTACCTCAACCACAAGAATTCTTTTCCTTTGAATTTCGCTCAGGGGAAAACGATTTTTATCGTCCTGAAATAGACGTTACAGGACCACTAAACGACGACGGAAGTGCCTCTTATCGTTTGGCCGCCTCTTTTGAAACAGGTAGAACCTTCAAGGAATTTGAGGACATCGAAGAACGAATTTTAATCGCCCCTTCTGTTCGATGGGATATTAGCGATCGCACCCAAATGATCATCGAAGCGGAGTATGTGAAAGAAAAAACCGAAGCACTCGCCCCAGAGTTACCAGCAATAGGAACCGTACTGAGGAACCCAAACGAAGATTTTGAAGGGAAGTTACCCATCGATCGCAACCTGGGGGAACCTTCCTTAGTGGAGAGTTTTGGCTACGTTTCTCGGACAGGTTATCGTTTTAAACACGAATTTAGCGATAATTGGACGTTCAAAAACGAATTTTTGGCAGCATTTGGACGGATTCCCGAAGGAGACGGGAGCGTTTTTATACTCCCCATATCCCTAAGTACAGATTTACGGACTCTCAACCGCTTTTTAGCAGAAAATCCCTCAAAATCTGATAACTTCACCATCAATACCACCCTTGTTGGTAAATTTGAGACCTGGGGAATCGATCATAAATTACTGATCGGTTACGAATACGCAGAAGAACAAACGGAAGATACATTAATATTTAGTCAAATCGATCCCATTGATATTTACAATCCTATCTATAGTCCTGAATCTGTGGATCAGCCACTAATTTTCGAGGATAACCAGTCCCATTTGAACTCATCGGGCATATATTTTCAAGATCAAATTACCTTTTTTGACCGTTTAATTGTGGCTGCAGGGGGACGGTTTGATTATACGGATCTCACCTTTACGGATTTTCTGCGGGAACAAAGTATACAAATTAATAATCAGGTGTTTACTCCTCGTGTGGGTATTGTTTATAAGATTACGGACAACATTTCTCTTTATGGTAGCTATGCTCGTTCTTTTGATCCTGTGGTTGGTCAAAGTTTTGACGGGGAAGTTTTTGACCCGGAACGGGGAAAACAATACGAAGTAGGGGCAAAAGCTTCATTGTTAGACGAGAAGGTTTCTATATCTGTATCTGTTTATGATCTAACTCGGACAAATCAACTTGAACAAGATCCCGAAAATCCTGGCTTTCAAATCCAAATTGGAGAACAAAGGAGTAGCGGTTTTGAATTAGATGTTATTGGGGAGGTTTTTCCCGGATTGAATCTAATTGGTACTTATAGTTATACAGACGCTTTTGTTTCTGAAGATTTTAGAGAGGAATTTGATGGAAGTAAATTACCTAATGTACCCCTTCATGCGGCCAGTTTATGGACAACCTACAATTTTCAAGAGGGATTGTTTGAAGGATTAGGTTTTGGGTTTGGTTTATATTACCAAGACGATAGACAAGGGGATTTAGGTAATACTTTTGTCCTTCCGGCTTATGTCAGAACCGATGCTGCCATTTTTTATCGGGTTGGGGATATGAGGATTGCTTTTAACTTTAAGAATATACTAGACCACGAATACTTTGAAGGAGCGCGCGATCGCACTCGGGTAAATCCTGGGGCACCTTTTACTTTTCAAGGAACCATATTTTGGCAATTTTAATATTTAATTAGGAATTTTAGCAGGACACCAAAAGAGATTTTTGCTGGACACTCCCAAAAAGTCCAGTATGGAACGCATTACTCCAGTGCAGTGCATCCAGTAACCTAAATCTTCGTACATACGGTCAGGGTTCAAATGTAGGTCATAATGGATTACATTGGCTAGTTCCGAGAACTCTTCACTAGATTGGGGAGAAATGAGCAAAATACGGAATGGTTTTCCTTGACACCTGTATTTTAGTTTGTGGGCGAGGTCTTCGACTTGTTCTCGGTTGGCGACTCCTGTGCGAATAAAAAGAACTTCATCGCAATGGTTTAAAGTGTACCAAAACCTTCGAGAACGAGCTTCATAACGAGTCTGCATCCTTTGATGGACAACGGAAAAGTCATTCACTGGGTCGTCTGTATCTTCCACTTCGTGAGCAAAAGATAGACTTGTCCACTTACCATGATAAATTCTTCCGGCTTCCTGGTTATAGTGAAGGAAATAGGGATTCCACATATCATAAAAGCTGTTTTCGATGATATCGGTTACATCGCTGAGATTAGTGGTTCGTGTCAAATCAAAGGGATAAGCTGGACCATCGTATTCCATTTTATGTAAAACCATGCGAATGGCACAGCGATCGCCGAGAGGTAGAATGGCTACGCGACTGATATCCGATAAGGGACATTGATATTGAAAGGATAAAGAAGAAAGAGGGGGGACTTTTACCCTGCTTTCAAGACCATCTGAACCGATCATCATGGTACGGAAAGGCATCTCAGGATTGACTACATCGGTGTAAACCCCTGATGCCACTCCTTTGAGAGCTTGGCGTACTTCTTTCCACATGGGCTGGAGATTGTATTCGTGGTCTGATTCGTTAACCAGTCGCAGGAGAAGATCCCCTTGTTTGAGAATAGCTAGATTTCCATCGTAGAAGAGAATTTGGGAAATTTTGGGAGAAAAGAACTCAAAAACAGGGCGATACTCTATTTCAACAGAAGGGGGAATGTCTAAATTTGTTTCGATAATCCCATTTTCCCTCACCCAAAAGGAGGCGGGAATGTGCTGACTTACAGTGTTGGTAAGATAAATACCTGGCTCTAAAGTAGCTGTTTTTTGTAGAGGAGTTTGCAGTTTTTCCCAAGAAGGACTGATGGTGTAAGAATGGGGGGAGGTATTTATGATCTGTAAACTCCGATCTTCCTTCTGGTTTAAGACTTGGAAACCCTTTTTATCTTTATAGATGGTTACTGGCTTTGGTTTAGGGGGTTGTTTTTTTTTTGCTAAATCTGTCGGTTTAAGAGCGAATAAGTCTAGGTCGATGGCTTCGTACATGAGGCGGTGTCCTTCTGTGTTAGGATGAGCCGGATCAAAGGAGGTTCCTTGCTTCCAGCGACCTTGACCATCATCTAAAACTGCCAACCAATCCAACAAAGGTACTCCCCAACCGAGCATCCTTTGATGGGTATCTTGTAGTAACCAGTAATGTTCGGCGTTATAATCTCCGTTGGGATAGAGAGATCCCAAAATAGGAACAGCCCCCAAGTCTTGGGTCATTTTTACCAGTTGTTGTAAGCCGCTTTCAAACCGACGCTGTATTGCCGATCGTTCGTGGGGTGGACAATGGGCTAAACCTTCGTTACCTAGAGAAAGAGCAATAATTACTATGTCTGGGTTTTCTGGGGTTACCACCTCAGAGAAGCGATCGATAGTTGTGGTAACGTTACTGCCGGATAGGGACACATTTACCAGTTGATGACCGTATTTTTGATGTAACTCTTGTTCGAGATGCCAACTCCAACCCTCCATCAACCAAGCGTTGTGTCCTACAGCAACAGAACTACCGATCACAAGGACTTTTAAGCCATCTTTGGCTTTGGGTAGGGGAACTTTTGGTACATTCAAGTAACCGTAGGGCCAAGGTTGAAGGTAGCCAAAAGCCCCATCCTCTATGGTCAAAGTTGCAGAACCGGGATCGGGTTCAAGGGGTAACCAACGGTTAGCACCGAGGGCTTCCCATTCTACTTTATCGTTATCACAGAAACGCACATACTTGTATTCGATTCTTTGTTCCTGGGATGATTTTAAAAATGGAGTCAAGTCTATGTCTGTTTCCACCCACCACACAGGGTAGCGATCGCCATTGGTTTGTAAACGGAGACATTTTTTTACGTCCCATTCTCCTAACTCTGGAGTCGAACCTACCAGACCAATAGACTCACCCATCTGCGTGTGTGCAATTATCTGAAAGCGATACATAGGTTTCCCCCTATCTAACTATCTTAAAGCAAAGACTTTCACCTTAAAGCTTCCTCAACTATTACCATAAACCTTGACAAAAAAATAGCCTAATGTATTCTAAAATACAATTTATCTTGTTATTTTGAGGTGAGGTTTCCATTGTCATTGAATATCTCTCTTACTTTCGGTTTGGTAACTTTACCCATAGCGTTACGGGGTAAATCATCCAAAATTACCATCCTTGTGGGGACTTTATAGACCGCAATTTGTTCTTTTGCCCAACCCCTTAAAGTTTCTAGGGTTAACTCCTTATTAGGATGCAATACCAAGGCTGCACATACCCGTTGTCCCCACTCTTCATCCACTACCCCAACCACTGCACAATCTTTAATATCGGAGTGGGTGCGTAATATTTCTTCGATTTCGAGGGCAGAAACTTTGTAACCGCCAGTTTTGATAATATCCACAGAGAGACGACCGAGAATGCGATAGTTTTCCTTTTCTACTACTGCTAAATCCCCTGTACAGAACCATCCGTCTTCAAACGCTTTGCTGGTTGCTTCGGTTCGTTGCCAATATTCTAGAAAAACACCGGGTCCTTTGACTTGAATTTCTCCTGGGGTTCCAGGAATAACCTTTTTTCCTTCTTCGTCTACTAAGCGTACTTTAACGCGAGGTAAGGGTTGACCAACGTATCCAGGGAGTCTATTTCCTTGAAGGGGGTTAGATAAGGCCATCCCTATTTCCGTCATACCGTAGCGTTCTAGGAGAAAATGACCGCTAATATCTTGCCATTGTTTTAACACTTTTATGGGTAAGGCTGCGGAACCGGACACCATCAACCGCAGTTGACGAGCAGCTTGGGACATTGCTTGCTGTTTTTCTAGGGGTGCTTTTTGCCAAGCTTCAACGAGTCTGACATAGATAGTGGGAACCGCCATAAATAGGGTTAAATCCCCCTTTAAAATGGACTCCCACACCGCCTCTGCATCAAATTTCGGTAAAAAATGGCATTGTGCGCCAACCCATAACGCACAGGTGAGAAGATTAATAATGCCGTGGATATGATGCAACGGGAGAACATTGAGAATGCGATCGTTTTCGGTCCACCCCCAAGCTTCCACCAAACTGGTAACCTGGGCCTGTATATTATCGTGGGTAGTAACAACTCCTTTGGGTTTTCCTGTGGTTCCGCTAGTGTAGAGCATTAATGCCCGTCGACTTCCGCTAATATTATCGGGTAAGTGGGAGGGTTGTTGGTTTTTTATGTCGGTGGTGAGGTAGAAGGAACAGGAGTTGTCTGCGGCCAGTTGTTTGATTATGGTTTCAAACTGAGGATGAGCTATTATGATAGGCGCTTGAGAATCAGCTATAACATAGGCTAGTTCGGGTTTAGGGTGGGAGGTACAGAGGGGTACTGCAATGCCCCCAGCGCGCCATATTCCCCACTGTACTGCCACATAGTCGAACCCTGAAGGAACGAGGAACGCCACTCGCTGTTCTTCTAAATCTGCTTTTTCTCCTAATAAATGGCTGGCTATTTCCCCGGAACGTTTTAGTAAATCTTGATAGGTAAAGCTTCCTTCTGTGGTCAAAATAGCAGTTGATTGGGGATTTGCTTTAGCACGATTAATTAGTGGCAGTTCCACTCCCATTCTCCTATAAATTAGTTGAAGATTCTATTAAATCATAATATGTTATCGGGACCGAGATTGGCTAATTTGCCAACTGAGAAAAATTACAGGAATCATTCCCACTAAAACAATGGCTAAAGCGGGGGCAGCTGCCTCGGATAATCGTTCGTCGGAGGCATATTGATACACTCTAATGGCTAGGGTATCAAAGTTGAAGGGACGAATGACTAAAGTGGCGGGTAATTCTTTCATCACATCCACAAAAACTAACATAATTGCTGTTAGTATTCCTCCAGTCATTAAGGGAGTATGAATCTTAATTAAAATCTCGTTGGGTTTTGCTCCTAAACTTCTGGAAGCATCGTCTAAACTGGGTTTTATTTTTCCTAAACTGGATTCAACTGCTCCAAAAGCAACGGGTAAAAATCGCACTAAATAAGCGTAGATTAAAGCTAGAATTGTACCACTGATTAATAAACCTATTTTTACTTCAAAAATTTGTTGTATTATATTAGCGATCGCATTATCTAATTTTCCTACGGGGATCAAAATGCCTACAGCAATTACTGACCCGGGAATTGCATAGCCTAAAGCGGCAATTCTCACACTTCCATTGATCCAAAAACTATTTTGTACTCTTTTTCCATAAGCCATAATTAGGGATAAAATCAAAGCAGCGATCGCTGTAATCAGTGAAGCTTTTAAACTATTATTAGCTAGGATAAAAAAGTTGTTTTTTAAAGCGGTATTTGCATTAAGTCTAACTAAATTAACTAAATAAAAAGAAGGCGCTAAAAATCCTCCAAAGAAGGGAATAAAACAGATTGTCCAAGCTAAATATCCTCGCCAAGATGTTAGTTTATAAGGAGTAATAGGACTTCTAGGACTACTATTTTGATAATAGCGAGCTTGACGACGTGACCATAATTCTAAAATAATTAGCGTAAAAATAAACAACATCAAAAAAGCCGCTAGTTGTGAAGCAGCTTCCCTTTCGCCTAGACCAAACCAAGTATCATAAATTCCAGTTGTAAAGGTATTTACTCCAAAATACTGAACGGTTCCAAAATCGTTTAAAGCTTCCATTAAAGCTAAGGCTAAACCAGCCATAATTCCTGGACGTGCTAAGGGAAGAGCAACTTTAAAAAAGCTTTGCCAAGGATTACAACCTAGAGAAAGACTAGCTTCTAATGTAGAATTTGACTGTTCTAAAAAAGCTGTTCTTGCTAATAGATAAACATAGGGATAAAGTACCAAAATTAACATTAAAATAGCACCCCACAAGGAACGAATATTAGGGAACCAATATTCGTTAATACTTTGCCAACCAAACCAAGAACGAAGTGTGACTTGAATTGGTCCATAATATTCCAACATATTTGTATAAGTATAGGCTAACAAATAAGCAGGGGCAGACAAAGGTAGTAACAATAACCACTCAAACCAACTACGTCCCCAAAAGTTACAAATAGTCACTAACCACGCTGTTACGACTCCAATAATTAACACACCTATTCCTACTCCAAACATGAGTAGTAAAGAGTTAAAAATATAACGAGTTAATACGGTTTCTACTAAATGTTTCCAGATGGTTCCAGCGTCGATAAAAATGCTACTAACTACAAATAAAATGGGAATAGCAATTAAAATAGCTGTCATCATAACAATAGCTGTCCAACTTCTCATAGATAAGTAGTTAATTAATCTATAGAAATTAGCAATAATTGGGTTAGATTTGTTCATAAATACGATGCTAAAAATCAAGGCTATGTGCAGGTAAAATATAAATAAAAATATCTGCTAAATTGTTCCTATTTCCCATCAATGAATTAAATAGAAAATTATGTCATGGGAAGTGAGTACACACCATAGATTACAAATTTAGTAGAGGCAACAGAGAACTGGGAATGGATGAGGAATACAAGCATTTTAACTTCTAATTAAAATATACTCACATCTTGCACCAAGAAAAGTTGATATGAGGAACGATGGCTAAAACTC
>NZ_JARVCN010000255.1:0-4590 GCF_038442745.1 Crocosphaera sp. Alani8 | reverse complement strand
TCTAGCTGAAGAAGAGAACTAACTCGGTCTCTCTTTCAAAATGAGAATTGCTGCTGATGATACTAATTTAGTGAGGTTTAGCATTTGGGATTATTTAATTCTTTTTCTCGAAAAATACTCAGATTTTCTTGACTTTAAAATGGGTGAAGAAATCAGTGAATATGAAATTTTAGTTATTAACTTTTCCTTTCAATATTAACCCACAGCACACACGATGATAAAAAACATTGATTGGTCACTATTTGTCCCTGACAAAATCCTTGAAAAATTTAGTCAGCAGACGCACCAAAATTTTCGATGATGATCTTTAGATTAATCTTAAATGTCTATAAATTTTATGGTAACTCAAGTTTAAAGGATTTAATTCAACGAAAAGAAATTTACTATGGAGATCCTCCTAATATTGGTTGTTGTCCTTCGGGGCCGACTATGAACTCTATTCCTGTTAAGATTGTTGAATATTGGAGTAAAAACTAGCTTCAATGGCAACGAGATAACAGTTTACAACTTGATGTAACTCCTTCTTGGGTTATACAAAATATTGAGGATTTATGATGAAATACTTTTCTCTAAAAATAACGATTTTAGCTTATAAAAAGGGGCTAATAGAATCTAATCCTTCTGATACATTCATATTTAGTTGTAGGAGAAGCAGAGTATTCAATAATGATAGCAAATACCCTGGTTATAGTCGATTTTTTGAGAATCCGACCCCTGAAACAGCTTACAATCCTGATAGAATTTCTTTGTCTGATTTATCCCCAGAAGCCGCTAAAAAATGCGTTGAGTTTTTCGAGCTAATTCACCTAGCTGATCAACAAGGTCGTGTCATTTGGTTAACCAAAGAAGATGGCATTCCAACGTTTCGAGACAAGGGCGGTGATGCTATTAGTTTAGTTGAGATTTATCAGAATACTCCGCCTAATGAACGGTTCCCTTTTGATTTCCCTTTCGCTCGTAAAACTTCAGAAATAGAATCTTTGTTAGACGAATAAATTAAGAGAAGGTCGGACAAGCAAACTCTCTTTTCGTCTATCATTAATTGTATAATTAGAAGCCACTAATACTAACAACTATTTTTTTTAAATGTCATTAAATTTAGCAATACTCCCCCAATATTTACAAGGCAGTAACTTTTCTAACGATGTAATTTTATTATCTTTTGAAAGTGAACTTTTTGAGATAATTAAATCTTTAGTTGATGCAATTGGAAGACCCATCAAAGAAATTGATTGTTATTTGGCAGAAGATGGCTACAATTCTATTACCGAAGATCCTTCCGGTAATCCTATTAAGGGAGTTCAAGCTCAACAACTTAAAAAATATTTAGATAAAGTGTCAGTAACTCATTGGCGAAATAAAGCTTTTATAGCTTACTTGAACGAGTTACCAAATGACCTCTTCTAATAATCTAAAATAAAGTAGGTCTAAGTACAATGTGTGCTGATTAGAAGATCCCCTTGCCAATGGGTCTAAAAATCAAATTCCTTCTGGTTATCAACAGGAGGAAGGTTAAGGATTCTTCGAGGGGTGCGAACAGAAGGATCAACGAAAAATTGAACTCGAATGGGATGCTGAAAAACACGAGTTAAAGCAGAGACAATCTCATATTCTCGACTGTGAAAAACTTTCAATAAATTCTTAGAGGAAATGCTCACAGTAGCCCAGGGAGTGTGAAGTGCGCTCAGTTGACTATGAATATTGAATAAACTTTGACTCAATAGAGGTAATTCTTGAAGAGCAAGTTGCCAGATTTGTTGAAGGATCTCAGGAGAAAGAGGAGAGGGAGGGTTAAGAGATTCAAATTGATGGTTAGCCCATTTAGGATGATAACCACGCAATTGTGCATATTTTTGCCAGATAGATAAAGGTGGATTAACCTCTTTGAGTCGATAGTAAATCCAACCAACAGAGTAGTCATTCTGACGTTGTTCACTCAACAAATAATAATAATTTTTCTCCCACTGAGAAAGTTCAGGAGAGGGAGTCGAAGTGGGGGGATTAGATTCTGCCATTTTCTCGAAAAGATTGATCATCTTTTGAGATGGTGATGGGGCAATGGGAGTAGAAGTAGTCTGCGGTTCAAGGGTTTCATCAATGTGAGTCAGGGGAGTATCGGTTTCAGTGACGGTAATTTCTTCTTCCGTGACAACTCCATGAGAATCACGCTTGGTTTGAGACTTTTTGGTATCTTCAACTCCATCAAGAGTCCAAATCCGTTCACGAGTGGGGAGGCCATGGATAGCCCAATTTTTAGTATGGTCTAAAATAAGAGCGTAATCTTTATTTTCCTGTGGTCTTAAAACCCTGCCAACCATTTGTAACCATTTGGTCAAAGATTTAGTCGGTTTAGCCACTTGAACTGCTTCGAGAGCAGGAATATCTAAACCCTCATCAAATAACTGGCAATTAGTCAGAACTAAAATATCTCCCCGTCGGAATTGTTCAAGGATATCTTGACGAAGTGGAGTGGGGGTAGTGCCATCAAGATGACGTGCCGGAATACCAGCTTGGTTATAACGCTCAGCAATCAATTGAGAATGGTTGACGTTGATAGCGAAAACGAGACAACGTAACCCTGGAGCCTGTTTTCGATAGGACTCGATTAATTGACCCGATAACTGAATCAAATTATTAGCTTTTTCTAAACCTTTGACTGAAAAATCCCCTTGGGCCATTCGGACTCCTTTCGTGGACATGGGGTTAGGATCTGCATAAAGACGAAAACGACTTAAATATTTCTGTTGAATTAACTCTTTAATAGTTAAACCACAGACTAACTCATCAAATAAATCACGGAAACCAACACCATCTAAGCGGATAGGAGTAGCTGTAACTCCTAACTGATAAGCATCGGGGTATCTCTCAATAATTTGACGGTAAGTTTTAGCCGTAGAATGATGAGCTTCATCAATAATAATTAACCCCACCTTGTCAATAACCGATTGTCTTCGGACTAAACTGAGAACGCTGGCCACCTGAACAATAAGAGAATAATTCGGTTTATATTTAGCTTTGATAATACCAACTTGTTGACCGGTAACAGTTCGTAATTTATCAGCAGCTTGTAAAACTAACTCTTCACGGTGGGCTAAGATAATCACCTTCTCCCCACGACAAGCAAACTCAGAAGCAATAGCAGCAAAGCAGATAGTTTTACCAGCACCAGTGGGAAGTTGAGCTAAAACTTTAGTTTGACCATTTTTCCAATGTTGATAAATCTCTTGAATTAACTGAACTTGATAATCTCTGAGGGGATAAGGATGAGAATTGGGATTAGATATGGTAGTAACATCCGGTACTTGTTTTTTTAATTGTTGGTGATTAGAAGTCGATAATGATGGTGTTTGTGTCTGAGAATAATGACGGGCTTGTTGAAGAAAACCTGTCAAATTTTCGCTCTTTGACCAGACTCGTTCACCTTTAAGTCTCCATTTTCCTGTTTGATGAGAATAATAAAAATAACGTTCATCTATCTGACAAAGATAAAATAACCCTCTCGATTCAAAGGGAATATTAGAGCTTTTGAAAAACTCCTCAATCGGATTAGAGTTATGAGTCATAATTTTATCAGCTAGAAGAAAAAGTCAGATGATTTTATTGATATCTATTTAACTTGATTACCTTCAACAAAGCAAGCCAAGGTCTAATTTAGCTGTTCAAATTAAGGTGAGGACATCAGAAATTTTAGGAGCCGATTTATCTTTAGAATTATGATATTGTCCTACCTAATTGGTGAGTTTGATGATGATGCTCAATTTCATTTTTACGGAATTCCATAACAAGGGGAGATCTCTCCTTGTTGGTACATAAGCTCTAAGTCCAGGAACGGATAATTTATAGGTGGGATTATTTTGAATTTTTTTGTTAAATTTACTTATAAGCAATCAGTTTGAGATGAACAAAGTAAAAAAATACTACTTTTGAAAAACCTTTAAATTTAGTTCGAGTTGTTCTCCTATCCAAAGTGAATAATTGCGGTGATCAATTAAATCATTACCCGTTTCTGGATGGACTAGAATACTTAATTGTCCATGATGAACCATTAACCAAGGTACAACTAAACCAAACTGTTCTGGAGAAAAAGCAAGTTGATAGCTACCTATTGGGTGTGGTCCAATGGGATTATCATGCCAACGTCCCAATCGAATTCTTTCTTCAAATGTATTATTCAGACTTTCTCGTAATAAATCAGCTTGCGATTTACTTTCTTGATTGTAATAAACATGGGCATGAAAACCTGTGATATTTGTTAATGAATCTCTTGAATTAAAAGAAGTATTAATCATAAGTTAATTATTTCAATAAAATCAAATTTTAAATAGTTTAACAAAAAATAGATGCTGGTAAAAAATATCCGTAATATCTTGACCAAGGTTTCTGCCTTCGTTTGACAATATGGGGGTTAGGCTCGTTATAATTTCTGTTCTGTTAATTATTATTCAGAAATGAACAAAGCACAACTTATTAAAGCCATTGCTGCTGAAACTGGTCAACCTCAGTCAATAGTAACCAAGATCCTTGATGCCACCACGGAAACTATCGTTGAAAACGTTGCTAATGGGGAGAAAATAACTCTTGTGGGTTTTG
>NZ_JARVCN010000254.1:0-4593 GCF_038442745.1 Crocosphaera sp. Alani8 | reverse complement strand
CATCTATTAGTAAAGGGTTTTATAAGGGGGTTAAAAAGAGCGGATTTGGTATGATTAAACTGAGCAACTAATTGTCATCAAGATTGAGGAGACACGGAACAGTATGGTTTTCTATCATCAAAACAAGCTCATAGACGGTTCTGGCTATGCCATTGCAGTTTTAGACACAGGAATTGATTTAGACCATCCTTTTTTTGGACCGGATCTTAACAACGATAATGTAGCAGATAGGATTGTTCACCACTACGATTTTGCTGCAACTTCACTACAAAATTTCAGTGATCCCACTAGCAATGACGATAGTTCTGCTGATGATCCCAACGATCACGGGAGTCATGTAGCAGGGATTGCTGCCTCAGAGGATTCTACTTACCAAGGAATAGCTCCTGGTGCGGACATTATAGCTCTTAAGGTCTTTGACGATGACAATCAGGGCAATCTTTATGATCTAGAACAGGCTTTACAGTGGATAGTAGACAATCATGAAGAATATAATATTGTGAGCGTCAATATGTCCTTGAGCGATGGAGTTAACCATACAACTCCCGCATCTTTAGCTATCATCGAAGATGAGTTGATACAGTTAGTTCAAAACAACGTCACAGTGGTTTCTGCTGCGGGTAATACAGGAAAGATTGGTGTGTCTCTCCCCGCAGCCAGTCCTAACTCTTTGGCAGTTTCTTCCGTCAATAATTTAAAAGATGGGGTAATTTCTTCCTTTTCTCAGCATCACCCCGATTTAACCAATGTATTTGCCGACGGAAAGAGTATTACATCAGCCAATAGAAAAGGGGGGACAAAAACTCTATCAGGAACCAGTATGGCGACTCCCTATGTAAGCGGAGCGATCGCTGTGGCGCAACAGTTGGCTGAGCAAGAGTTAGGGAGAAGATTAACTTTTGAGGAAATCAAAGATTTACTGGCACAAGGGGACGATATTTCTGCCCCCAGCCAATATGTAGAAGATTACAGAGGGAAGGTCATAAATATCGAAAAACTGGGGAACGCTATTCTAGAAATGGTACCTTCAGAGACTTTAGAACCCCCAACGATAGAGGAAAGCGTTATTGCTCAAATTGGTCAAATTACTGACTTAAACCATAACAATAAAACTGTTTTTCTCGCTCACGAATTTGTTAACCCCATTGTCTTCGCCCAACCCCCATCTTTCAAAGGTCCACAAGCATCTACCGTCAGAATAACCAACATTCAAGGCGATCGCTTCTCAGCACAAATCCAAGAACCCGGCAACCTCGATGGTCTTCATGCAAAAGAAAGCTTAAGTTTTCTGGTGCTTGAAGAAGGTATTTGGGAACTATCGGACGGAACAATTATAGAAGTGGGTGTTGTAAACACTAACGCCACTACCTCATCTGATTGGCAAGACATTACGTTTAATTACAAGTTTACTGCCGCTCCTGTTGTCCTAACCCAAGTTCAAACCAATAACGATACAAATTTTGTGAGAACTCGTCAGGATAACATCACTAAAAACGGATTTGAGGTAGCCTTAGAAGAAGAAGAAGCCTATCGTAATAGTGGTCATGGCACAGAAACCATCGCTTGGTTAGCTATCTCGGGAGGGCAAGGGACTTGGGACGGTAACGCTTTCATCGCAGGAAATACCGGTGATAAAGTTACTCACAATTGGCACACCATAGATTTTGGCGTGGCTTTCGACAACAAGCCAAAATTCTTAGGCAATATTGCTACTTTCGATGGTCCAGATCCTTCTGGATTAAGATATCGAAATCTCAGCAATGGCAATGTTCAAATTAAGATAGAAGAAGATACCAGTCGAGATAGTGAAACCAATCATACTACAGAAAACATCAATTTTTTAGCTGTTGAGGCAACCGGTACGTTAAACGGGTTCGCGGTCGATTCTCTAACAGGGGTAACTAATGCTCAAACAGAGGCAATCAACGGAGATGTTTTTACACTGGGCAATGCAATTGAACCCTTTTATAATCACTACGGACAACAAGATTATCTAGAAATTATTGATTTTGATATGTCCCGAGATACCATAGAACTACATGGTGGCATGTCTGACTACTATCTAAGAACATCTCCTTTTTCAACCAATGATCAAGGAATATTTTTAAAGTTTCCTGGCATGGAAGACGAATTAATTGGTATCGTTAAAAATACCAATAATCTAGATTTAAACAGTAACAATTTTGTCTTTACTTAATGATTAAATCTCGGTTATTTATCGTTATCATTTTGATGATTCATTGGATAACTTACCTCAGTTATCCACCTGCTTTCTCCTACAATTCCCCCCCTGAGAAAATCACGATTACCCTGGAGAGAGGACTTTGGAGAAAATCCAAGGAAAACATTTCTTATCAAAATATTGTTGTTGATTTGATTTGTAAAAATAATAATTGTGATTCCCAAGTTTGGGGATTTGCTCCCGAATTTAATCAAGCAGAACACCAAGGGACTGTAATTGTCAATAAATTTAATAATCAATGGACTTTACAAGTTGATTTAACGATCAATCCTGATCCTTGGTTATCTTGGTCAGGAAAGGCTAATTACGCAATTCAACTAATACAAAAAAATCAGGATGTCTTATTAGGAACCTACCAAGGAGAATTTAATAGCCAATCATTAAAAGGAAACGCCTCTGCTACTATTAAACCAATATATCCTCAACCTTTACCAAATCATCAACCAATCCAACCCGAAGAACATCCCCGTCTTCTTTTTAGAGAAAGAATGGTACCAGAGTTACGACAAAAAGTAACAACAAAAATTGGTAAAAAAATTAGGCAAAAATTGGAAGAAACCCTCGAGCAAACTGTCACTTACGACGGCTATGTGCCTAATGCTGGCTATCAAGCAGCAGGACAGTGTTTTCTGGCTTTAATTGATAATAAAACTCAAAAAGCTAATGATGCTTGGGATATCGTAGAAACCGCTATTAACACATCCTATACTCGCTTGTTTGAGCTGTCCCCAGTGGTTGCAGGAGTAGCGATCGCCTACGATTTCTGTTACCCTTATTGGGGGGACAATAATCGTAGTATTGTACGTAATTGGTTGTCTGAGAAAGCGCAGTTATTGATTGATGGAACCCCCGGCAAAGGGTGGAACCCCACAGCTTGGAGTAATTGGAATGCTAGAGCAAGAGGTGCCGCAGGGTTGGCAACATTAGCTATTTTAAAGGACTCTGAAACCAATACTGAGGAACTATTAACCATTGCTAAACGGAATATCGTTCGCTATTTAGATACAGCAATGGGAGATAACGGGTTTGGTACAGAAGGAGATCACTACACCACTGAACCATTTATATTAACTTTGTTCCCTTTTTTGACAGCATACTATCATGTCAAAGGAGAAAACTTTGTTACTGAAAATTCTAATTTAGCTTGGTTATTACCTCACTATTTAATAAGAATTGTTCCTAGAGATCAAGGTTATCCTATTCCTAGTTATGGAAGACATAGAATTTATCCACAAGGATCATTATTTGCGATGGGAATGGATTTAGTTTCCCCTAAATTTTTGCCTGGGGTGATGTGGGGATTTAATAATTATTGGGGGGAGAAGGGGGATAAAAGTTTAGGAATTAAGAATACTTTAGATGCAGTTTTTCTCTTGATTAATTATCCTAGAGATTTAAAAATTGAGCATCCTTCCCGAATTTTTAATCAAGTTCTTAAGGATGACAAAAAAGCATTTTACGTATTCCGTAATAGATGGAAAGATCAGAATGATTTTGTGAGTAGTATTTACGGAAAAAGGGAACACTTGAATAAATCTTGGTCTTTTCCCGATGGGGGAAGTTTTCGGATTTGGGGTTTAGGAGAAAATTGGGCGATCGCAGGAGAAAGTGAAAATAAACCAGAAAATGAAAATATCATTATTCAAGAAAATTCTCATAAATTAACCATGCAGCCTATTTATTTTGAATCTCAAAAAGATGGTTCAGGAATTGTTAGTTTACAAGCTAAAGATTGGCTGCGATCGTTTGCTGTTGATTATTCTAATGTGTCAGGAGTTCCTGGTTTATTTGTGATTGCTGATGAATTTAAGGATAATAATAAGAGTCATACTTGGGTTATGAACACAGAGGGAGAGGTAGTAATTAATCAGAATACATTTCTTGTTAAACGGAATGGTGATGTTAGCATGAAAGGGACTTTTGTGACTCCTGATAACATTAATTTAAGCTACGATAAAAATAATCAAAGAATTATAGCAACGGGAAAAAGTAACTTTTTCGTTGTTATGACAGTCCAAAAAAATCAGATTCCTGATTTAAAAGTTATCAAGAATCCATTAAATCCTCAAGTTTCAATTGGAAAAAGAGTTATTGGTTTTAAAGAGCAACATATCTATTTTGATGTAAATTAGCTTTTGTAGCAATCAGTGATGATTTGTGATAATTTAAGTTTGAGATACAAGGGAACAGTGAATACTGATAACTGGTCACTGCTAAAAAAGATATCTCATCAACCATTACTGATTGCTACATTTTGTATTTGTACAGCTAGAAAACTTGAGTAAAATTGTCTTGTTATAGTTAATTCAAATAAGATTGAGACAAATAAGAAGTATAATGAAGACAGATGA
>NZ_JARVCN010000253.1:0-4594 GCF_038442745.1 Crocosphaera sp. Alani8 | reverse complement strand
TTAGTCTAGATTTACTATTCTTTCATTTTCTCACACCTCATTCCTGATTGCTATAGTTATAGCAATCAATTTTCCAAACCCTACTACCTTTCAATATATTGTATTTCGCATTGTTCTTGCACTTGCGGCAGCTGGTGTTGCCGTTATGATCCCAGGTTTCCTAGAACTAAATATTGCTAAATGGCTCCGAGCCGGGGGTGCACTAGCAATTTTTGTTATTGTTTACTTCTACAATCCAGCTTTCTTTGCTGTTCAAAATGTAGCTAGAGAAGTCTCTCGTAGAAATGCAAAAGATGAGTTTGCACTTCTACTTGAAAGACGGCTATTGGCAGTTGGTTCACAATATAAATCAGGTGCATATGAATTAGATGCACCTATGGAAGTTACAGGGGTAGAAAGAAGCGAGATTTATCGTGTGCATAGCAAGTATGTTTCACTTACAAGTGATTTACATAATTCGTTAATAAATGGTCGGTATATGCAAACATACTCAGTGTTAGTGGAATTAAAAAGTTTACTTAACCAGATACAATCATGGGGACCATCATATCAATCTTTAGAAGAAGAGCTATTTAGACAGATTTCACCAGAGTTGAGGCCTAATATTGCTAAGAATCTTCCTGAACTCCAACCATCGCTGACATTATTCGATCAGGAGCATTCCAATTTTGCACGTTAGCTTTTTTAAGAGGTACAGATATATAGAACAGATTTAGGATCTTTTTTGACAAACATAATTTTTTTAGTAATTTACTAAGTAAGTTTAAATTAGGATGAAGAATTATTTTCTGAAACTAGCTATAATGTATATCTATTTATATAGATGTATAATTAAACTTTAAGACATTTTTTATTATAAAGTTGTCACAACTAATTTATCATTTATCATTTATCATTTATCATAACTTGCTTATTACAAAAATCAAATTGATATTGAGAATTTCTGTTTTCGATATCACCTTAAATTCTTTTTTTCTAGATAGGATCGTCTCGCTGATCGCTCGGTTTTTTGTTCTATATCGAATTCGCTGATCGCTCATGTTATTTATGTGGGGGACTCCATCCCCCACACCCCCTGGGTGCTGTTCTCGACACGCCTTCCACTCCATTCCGCAAGAGCTCCATTCCGCTCCAGTCGGTCTCAAACAGCTTTTAATATTTTTTCTCATACTTCACCTACTAGCTTATTCTCAGTTGTAATGTAATATATATTACAGTGTTTACCTATTTAATAGATACTGTAATTATACTAATAATTATTCCTTTCCCATCTGCCCAATGGGGGTTTTAGGGGGTGTCCCCCTAACCTACCTTTTATTCTAATTATTTAACAAAATGTATAACAATGTATAATTATAATGTATGCACTGTAATATTTATTATTTTAAATACTCACTAATTCTGCTGTTTAAGGAACCATATTAAATTAATCTGTCTTGGCATATATGCAGTTAATATGACAATTTGTAATATGCTGTTATTTATATATGTATGCAGTGTTTATATTTTATGTGTATGACAGTATATATTTAATTGTAGTTAATTATTACATTATATGTATGTAGTTATAATTGTATGACATAGTATAATACAGTATAAGTTATACTATTAGACACTTACAATATGTCTCAAACATCCCGTACAGCAGCTATTACACTTCGATGTCCCTTAGACCTAGTTAACAGTATTGATGATCAAGTTAAGCACACTAGACAGAATAAAACTGGTGTTATACTTGGTATGCTTTTAAGTTCTATTCCCAGTCTACATATTACTGAACGAGTCAAATTACCTAAACTACCTGGAATCTATTTTGTTTATACTTTAGATCATAAACTTCTTTATATAGGCAAAGCTGATAATCTGCGGACTCGTTGGAACAGTCATCATAAATATCAATATTTTATTGAAACTTCTATGGACTGTAGAATAGGTTACTTTACTTTTGACTCTGTTGATAATCTCAACGCAACTATAGAAGAGTTTGAAACAGAGCCAACCGAAACAGTTCAAACTAATATCTTAGTAACTGCTGCTCAATTACAAGAAGTTAAACAAGAATTAAATACTCTAAAACAACAATTCAATGATACCCTTTCTACTCTAGTACAATTCGGTTCAGAATCCATAGTTAAAAGACTACAAAACCATTTACCCCCAAGAGGTTTACAAAAATGGAAACCAAGTTCTGAAGATCAAAGAGACGGCATCAATCGCAGTAGTTTAGCCAAGCACTTTGGTTTTAACACTGTCAAGGATCTAGAAGACGCAGCTTCCCTATTTGACATAGATCCTATTAATTATCTTGAAGAGTTAAGTGGATGGAAATATCATCCTACTGGAGAAAACAACCCATCCCCTAAATTTAAACCAATTAATTAATTCTGATCTAACTAATATCCAATTTCTAAAGCTGTTTGAGATGAATATTTGCGAATGGAGCGGAGCGGAATCAGCAAATATTTATTGAGAACAGCACCTGGGGGGTATGGGGGGAAATTCCCCCCATATAAATACTCGCGATTAGCGAACTCAATCCTAGTTAAACAAACGGTTCACGATCAGCGAATTCGATCCACAACAAACAACCGAGCGATTAGCGAGACGATCTTTCTTTCTCTTCTGACTTCCTTTTCAAAAAAACGTTTTTAAATTCCCTTAATATATATTAACAAAAACCTTATAATTTCCTTAATTTTTACTAACTAAAAATTTGGATCAAAATTGGCCATTTACTCACTGTCAGATCCAAAAATGTCTTTTTTTTCTTCTAATTCTCTTCCAAGTAGAACAATTGTTTTGGATCAAAACTGGCCATCTACTAAGTGTTTAGCCCAATTGTTCCTCATTTTATTCTATAATGGAGATCAAAATCCCTTCATTTCTCATCATACACCCTAGCTTATCTTAATTACTTTCCGTAAGGAAAGCGCACTTACGCAAACTTTGTTTGCAAAGTGCTTTTTATTATATAAGTTAATCCCAGTCATCTAAATCAACTGATTTTTTTTTAGGGTTAAGTTCACGCCACTGATAAAATCCCCATCCTTCTTTTCTTCCAAGATACTGAGCGCATAACTTCCAAATTGCTAGTGGTGGATTTAACTCTTTTAAACGGTAAACTAACCATCCTGGTTTGTACTCTTTTACCTGTTGCTGTCTGATCAATCTCAAAAACTCATTTAACGATTCTTCTCCTTGGCCAACTTTAGGAATTGGAAACACAGTCACACTAAAAATCAACATCACGTAGTCATCCATAACGTCAATTTTGCCTACAGCTGTAATCTCCATTCCGTTCTCCAAATGAGTTTTTAACTTTTTCCAGTAGTCAGGAAATATTAAAGCTCGTATAGAAATCCCTTCATTAAGTTCTAGCTCTAGCTTTCCGAGGATCAAACCCTTCTTTGATTCCCAAGTGTCTAAATTTTTCACCGTTCCTGTCATTACAGCAACCTGTCTCAAAAGTAATCCCTATCTAAGTTCTAGCCCTCTTAGTATCGCATTTTTGTCCCATAATCTGGGGACACCCCAGACCCCGATCTGGAAGGACAGCAACCAGTCCCTCCAGACCTCCCCGAACGACGGCTCCAAGCACCTTTAAGCCAGCTTTTAAAACATTAAGAAAATATTAAATTTACCAGTTTTAATCGCTGGAAGCTAGGCCTGGAGCGGATTTCCGCCTTACGTTATTAAGAGGTAGACATAACACTAAGACGAAATCTTGGAAACATTGATTATATAAACATTTCAGCGATTTTGTTAGCCTATAAAAACTTGAGTCTATGAACTATAGTTTTTATAGGCTATAGTTTTTATAGGCAATGTATCCATAAAAATTTTAGAGGATTAAACTTAAAATGGACAGTAAACAATATGGGTCTAAAAGACTCAGACAAGCTATCGAAATCATCGAAAGTAATGGACTGAGTGTTTATAGACGCAGACGAAAGGAGAAATCGTTTGTGAAACTTTACACTGATTCATTAGAAGCAATACTTCCAAAAATAAGCGGTAGTGCGCTTAAGGTACTTCATGCTCTTGGTTTTCGTATGGGCTTTGAAGATACAATTGTTGAAATGACTCAACGAGAAATTCAGCAAGCCACAGCGTTAAGTGAACACACTATCAGAGAAGCACTTAACGAATTAGAAGAGTTGAAAATTATTAGCCGTCTTGGGCCTAATAACCGACGTAAATACGTTTTGAGTCAAATGTTTGTGAAAAAAGGAAAATAAAAAAATTGACTTATAAGTTTTTCTTATGAGTTATTAGTTCTCTAACCTTAACTTCTATAAACTCTATATCATCTAGCTTTAAGCCCTCTACGTTATCTTTCCTCCCTATGACCATGTACAAACTTGGGGGTTTAAGGGGTCTAGAAGCAACGTTATACCCCTTCGTAATAGATTAATCATTTTTATTCCTTTCATGCCTCTATGATACCTTTAAGGGGTCAATAAAAGGATATTTGAATTACAATTGCATTCACATCTTGACTCGACTCCTTGACACAGAATTTTAAATAGGAAGTTGTTTTTAGACCTCTTGCAAAAGTGTTTCATGGTATGATTAAAGGTTATCCATTTTTGGA
>NZ_JARVCN010000252.1:0-4633 GCF_038442745.1 Crocosphaera sp. Alani8 | reverse complement strand
TTGGAGAAGCCCGCACTGTAACGGTACTCCGTTCAGTGTCGGGAGTCGTCACGGATCAACCCAACGGCCATCTGCTTTGATGAGATTAATCAATTCTTCGACCCCTTGTGTTTCGTGAACCCTTTTGATTTCTTCTCGACCGCGATACAGTGCAATATGGCCTCCTTGTTTACCGACATAACCGTAGTCAGCATCGGCCATTTCCCCTGGTCCATTAACAATACATCCCATCACTGCAATATCCAAACCAGTGAGATGTTTAGTTGCTTCTCGTACTTGCTGTAATACTTCCTCAAGGTTAAACAGGGTACGACCACAAGAAGGACAAGCGACATACTCAACCATTGTCTTACGGAGTCCCAATGCTTGCAAGATACTATAGCAAACAGGAATTTCCTTTTCTGGTGACTCGGTTAAAGAAACACGAATGGTATCCCCTATTCCTTCTGCTAAGAGGGTTCCAATTCCAGCAGTTGACTTAATACGACCATATTCTCCGTCTCCTGCTTCTGTCACTCCCAAATGTAAAGGATAATCCATTCCCAACTGATCCATCCTTTGCACCATCAAACGATAGGCAGCCAACATTACGGGAACGCGGGACGCTTTGAGGGAAACAATCAAATTATAAAAATCAAGGGACTCACAAATATGGATAAATTCTAAGGCAGACTCCACCATCCCTTCTGGGGTATCTCCGTAGGTGAATAGCATTCTTTCTGCTAAAGAACCATGATTAACCCCAATTCGCATCGCTTTTCCTTGATCTCGCAGGGAGATAACCAATGGTTCTAGGGTTCTACGAATTTTATCTCCGATGTTTTCAAATTCTTCTTGTGTATATTCTGTACGGGTGGGACTGGGTTTTTCAAAGACGTATAATCCTGGATTAATACGCACTTTATCTACGTGCTTAGCCACTTCTAGGGCAATATTTAAGCCATTATGATGCACATCTGCTACCAAAGGAACCGGTTGATACACCTGGGCTAATTTATCTTTAATTTTAGCTAATGCTTTGGCGTGGCCCATGCTAGGAACCGTTACCCGAACAATCTCACAACCAATTTCGTGTAAACGGCGAACTGCAGCCACAGATCCGTCAACATCTAGGGTGTCTTCGTTGATCATGGACTGGACAACAACAGGAAAACCACCCCCAATGGTAATATTCCCCACTTTAACTGGACGGGTTTTACGGCGATGAATAGTGGTATCAAATTCTGGTTTAGAAAAGGTTTTCGGTGTTTTAGGCGTTTCGATAGTTTGCATGGTGGCTGATTATAAAATAATTTGGTAGCGAATTTATCCAAGTCCTATTTTAGCTTGATGTCGGCAGAATTCCCTGCTCTCTTGTCTTACCCTATAATCCCTAACGTCTTAATATTTGTGGGGACGGTTGTGATTATCCAGAATTTCCTTGATACTGAGGTTAGGGAGAATGATCAACAAAATAATGAAAGAAACAATTTTGACTTGGTTGAACCGTTTACTGGTGGCTGATGTATTTTTGATTTTGCTAGGGTTTTTCTGGTTTGTGGTGGCGGTTATTGGTCGCTCTGTGGGTGTTTCTCTGGGTTTTGATCTCTGGTATAAACTTTGGCAACCTTTATTTAATCCTGCTATTGGTATCCTCTTCTTAGGAGCAATTCTCACTTGGGGAATCAATAAAATTTCTCAAAAATTTAACTCATAACTGCTGGTTGCCAGGGTTCACCATGAACCGAGGGAAAAACCCAAGTGTGGTACTATATCATGTTGTATCAGTGATAAATGGCAGTGATTGAACGTTATACCTTGCCAGAGATGGGAGAACTTTGGACTGATAGTTACAAGCTGAAAACTTGGTTACAAGTGGAGGTTGCAGTTTGTGAGGCTCAAGCAGAATTAGGTTACATTCCCCAAGAAGCAGTAGCAGAAATCAAGGAAAAGGCTAATTTTGACCCGCAACGGGTACTAGAAATTGAAGCGGAAGTGCGTCACGATGTGATCGCATTTTTGACCAATGTTAACGAATATGTGGGAGATGCAGGCCGTTATATTCATTTAGGTTTAACCAGTTCTGATGTTCTAGATACCGCCTTGGCTTTACAATTGGTGGCTAGTTTAAACCTGATTTTAGAGTGTCTTGAGGATTTGATTCAAGCATTACGTTACCAGGCTCAACAACACCGTAACACGGTTATGGTAGGGCGATCGCACGGCATTCACGCCGAACCCATTACTTTCGGGTTTAAGTTGGCAGGATGGTTAGCAGAGGTGCTACGAAATAGGGAAAGATTAGTGAAGTTACGTCGCACTATTGGAGTGGGTAAAATATCTGGTGCGGTGGGAACCTACGCTAATGTTGACCCCAGAGTGGAGGCCTTATCCTGTCAATATCTAGGACTAGAACCGGACACCGCTTCGACTCAAGTGATATCGCGCGATCGTCACGCAGAATTTGTGCAACAATTGGCTTTATTAGCCTCCTCTGTGGAACGGTTTGCAGTGGAAATTAGAAACTTACAACGCACAGATGTCTTAGAGGTAGAAGAATACTTTTCTAAGGGACAGAAAGGGTCTTCTGCTATGCCTCACAAACGTAATCCCATTCGTTCAGAAAGGTTAACGGGTGTCGCTCGCATTATTAGGGGTTATACGGTGGCTGCCCTAGAAAATGTTGCTCTGTGGCACGAACGAGATATCTCCCACAGTTCCGTAGAACGGGTAATGCTACCAGATACTTGCATTTTAACCCATTTTATGTTGAAGGAAATGACCAATCTAACCAAGAATTTATTGGTTTATCCAGACAACATGAAGCGGAATATGAATGTTTATGGTGGGGTTATTTTTAGTCAACGGGTACTGTTGTCTTTGGTGGAGAAAGGAATGAGTCGAGAATCTGCTTATCAAGTGGTGCAGAAATGCGCTCACTCGGCTTGGAATCAAGAGGATGGTGATTTTCATGGTTTGATCAGCAAAGATCCCGAGGTAACCCAATATCTCTCCCCTGAAGACATCGAAAATTGTTTCGATCCTCAGCATCATCTACAAAATCTAGACACTATTTATCAAAGGTTAGGCATTTAAAATTTTAGCTTCTGTTGGGGCTTGATATTATTAAGCCCTCAGTGAAGTCATATTTTGAGTTGCCAAGTAACTTGCCTCCTTTTTATTGAAAAGAGGCTCGATGGTTGACTTTTGAACCGCTAAAGCCTCCAATTTCAGCTAAAGTGTATAAGGGTCTGCCTTTTATCTCTTCATAGATTCTCCCAATATATTCCCCTAAGATACCAAGACAGACAAGTTGGACTGACCCTAAAAAGAAAATCGCAATCATAATAGTAGCTAAACCTGTAATGGGGGAATTGGGGTCATGCAAACGCCAGTAAAGAACCAATAAAGCCATCATTAATGCCACCCCAGCAGAAAGTAACCCTAAATAAGTTGATAACCTTAAAGGAATTCTCGAAAACGAAATCAAACTATTTAATGCTAGGGAGAAAGACTTCTGGAAAGTATACTTAACTTCTCCGGCAAAACGAGGATCTCGCTCAAATTTAACGGCAGTTTGCCTAAACCCAATCCAAGCTCTCAAACCCCGAATATAGCGACTTCTTTCTGGCATAGTATTAAGAACATCAACTACCTGCCGATCCATCAAGCAAAAGTCCCCCGTATCCGCCGGAATATCCACATCTGCTAATCGTTTAAGAATACGGTAGAACACATAGGCGGTAAACCGCTTAAACCATCCTTCTTGTTTACGTTTGAGACGCTGAGCATAGACAACTTCATACCCCTGTCTCCACTTCTCAATCATATCAGGGATTAACTCGGGGGGATCTTGTAAGTCCGCATCGAGAATGATCACTGCTTGACCCCTGGCAAAGTTAAGTCCGGCTGTAACAGCAGTCTGATGTCCAAAATTACGGGCTAGGCTAAGATAACATACTCTCGAATCGGTTTGATGTAGTTCTCGAATCAGTTTGAGAGATTTATCCCAACTCCCATCGTTGACTAAAATTAATTCAACCAAACCGTCAAGACGATTCATGATCTGGCTAACACGGTTGTAGAGTTCGGGAATTGTCTCTTCTTCGTTGTAGATGGGAATAATCAAAGAATATTTGGGAGTTTGAGAAGCACTATTCACAGCCTTTATCTACCTAGTGTAAAGTTTAAATTAATTCTAAAGGATTGGGTGCCAAATTGACCTTATAATTTTCCAGTTCATATTGGTCAATCTGAGAAATGTTGGATGTTAGAAAAAATCTATTAAAAATGAAAAAATAGGGAACAATACAGACAATCAAACCAACTATTAAAACAAAACCTGTTCTATTTCCTTGAGATATCGAGAATTATGGCATAGTTATCCCTCGAAAACTAAACATACTTTAGTCTTTGGGTAAAAGAAGCTTTACTGAGGAACTCGACCAGTTTTCTACAAATAACTTTGTATTCACTTTCATCTGTTCAACTGGCTCGTTTTTAAATGTTCTTATAGCAATTAATGCACAATAATCTAACTGATCATATGGAAATTTATCCATTAATTTAGCAGAATAATTTTGGGGACTAACTATATGAGAAAAGAAGCTTCTCAAAAAGTCTGGGGGGACTCGCCGAAAGTTAGGGGACAAAG
>NZ_JARVCN010000251.1:0-4687 GCF_038442745.1 Crocosphaera sp. Alani8 | reverse complement strand
AGACATCTGCCTATTCTAGCTTATAAAGGGTATAACAAGAGCGGATTTGGTATCACCTATTGTTAAAATTCGGTTCAAAAAGCAGAGGATTTAAAGTGGATAATTATAGTCACAGAAAAGATTCTATCGATGTATTAAGGCTTTTAATAGATGACTGTATTCTTAACATCTATCACGATTTTATCGTATGTTTTTATCACATTTGCTACAATATCTCATTCTTTATCTCTTGTAAATAATCTTTAGATAAGTAATTCTTCTCTTGACTTTATTCACTTTTCATGATGTCGAAAATCTACAATCTTCGGATATTTTTTGCTATTCTTTTGCAGGATGTTTAAAAAATTTTCTGCTGCTGTAATAATGGTATTCTGAAGATTTTTATGTTGTTACAACTGTGACACTCAGAGATTCTAAAAGATTAATGGTTCAACATTCTGTTATAACCAACTAAGACAAAGTTCAATGATGGAGAGAGAGGAAAAGTTATGACTGGACAAGACCTACACCAAATACTGTACAGTAAGTGGGGCAAATCCTACGATATACAACTAAGAAAGATCAAAGGTCAGTTTTTTTGCCAAGTCATGTGGAAATATCTTGAGCAAGCATCTTTTCCCATGACTGAAGAGGAATATTTTGAACATTTGAATGCGATCGCCAATTATTTAACAGCTTGGGGGAGTCAACAACAATTTATTAACTATTTAGAAACCACAAAAGAACGTCCTCGTCTGGGAAAAGCAGTTAGTGTTCCCTTAGACTTAGGAGAAAAAAGTTCAGAGTGGATTTTGGATGAATGAATTCTGTGTTACCCTCAAGAAAAATAAATTAAATTGCCTGACTATATGGAAGTTTTTACTATTTTTCTGTCGAGTTTAATTGCTGTTATTTCTCCTTTGGGACTCGTGGTTGATAGTGTTGTAGCTAATCAATTACGTTCTCAGGTGAAGAGTGTAGAAAAGTTAGCGGTTAGGGTGGATAATACACCCAGTTATCAACCAATTGCTGGAAAAATTGATCGCATTCGTATCGCCAGTCGTGGAGTAGAAGTGATTGAAAATCTAAGGATAGATACCCTTGATTTGGAAACCGATCCTATTGATATTAATATTAGTAAAATTCAAAACCTGGAGGGAATTAAAAGTATCCAGTCTTCTTTAAATAAACCTTTTCAAGGTGGTATTAGACTGGTTATTAAAGAACAAGACCTCAATTTAGCCTTAGAAGCTTATAGTATCAGAGAGCAATTACAAGCACTCCTTGATACAGTTTTGCCTCCCGAAGCACCAAGCTTTAATATATTAAAATTACAACTTAATTTCATGGCAGAAAATCGCTTAGCTTTGGAAATAGAATTAGAGCAACCAGGAGAAGAAGGAGAACCTCCCATTGAATTAGCGATCGCAGCCGAAGTAGGATTTGAAATAGACCAGGGAAAGAATATTAAATTAAAAGATCTCAGTGCTATTATTAATGATAGAAAAATTTCCTCAAGATTCGCCAACATATTACTAGCAGGTATCAGTGATAGATTAAGCTTAGATATTTTTGCTGACCAAGGATTTCTAGTAAGAATTTTACAGGTTAATATGGACGAGAACACTTTAGATATTGCTGCTTTTTTCCGTCTTGATACAGTCCAAGATAATCAGTAGTTCACCACCAAGCAAGGAACTGTTATCTACGCTAGAATCGTCGTGAAGAATAGAGAAAAATAAGAGGAAAATAATATGCAAGACAAAGATCACCAAAATCGTTCCTCTGTTGGCTTTGTTGCTGGAATTATTGCCGCAATGATTACCACAGGAACTGTAACCACCTGGTGGGCCGTTCATACCTTAACTAACTCCACAGATATTAACAACCCGATACTAAAGGAGAGTCCTTTCAATCAATCTTCTACTACCGAGCAATCAGCACGGGTGTATTGGCTAGAAAAGGAAGGTGATGAACTGCAGTTAAAGGAAACTCCTCTAACCCTCTCAAAGTCTCTGACAGAGCAACAGGTTTTAGAAACCGCTATCAACAAGCTAATATCGGAGACTCAGAATCTTGAAAACCGCACCACTATTCCTGCGGAAACGAAATTATTGAGCCTTAAATTAAATCAACAAGATATTCATCTTAACCTCTCCTCCGAGTTTACCACAGGAGGTGGCAGTGCATCCATGACAGGACGTTTAGCCCAATTGCTATATACTGCTACTAGTTTAGACCCTGATAGTCAAGTTTGGGTATCCATTGAAGGAAAACCCCTAGAATTGTTGGGGGGAGAAGGGTTAATGATAAAACAACCCATAACTCGTCGGTGGTTTGAAGAAAATTTTGAGCTTTAATCGTAACCTCACCCAATCTTTTGTTAGAATCCAAGTGATTTACTTATTAGGTTTCAATACTGTCTGAAACAGTTATTATCATGTTATTAAATCGTTTATTTCGTGGGTTAGGAGTGTTTCCCGTTTCTGGGGGTTTATTATTGTTGACTGTTCCCGTAGCAGTAGCAGGAAACTGGAACCAGTACAGTGTGTGTGTAACACAACTGCAAAAGTTTGATGTATCTGGGGAGGATGCAGCCATTGCTTGTTCTGATGCGCTGATTCCTAAAGAACTATCAGAATGTGTCAGTATGATAGGGAATGCAACCCCTATAGATGGAAATGACTCTCTTAGGGCCTGTTTTCAAGTGAGACGACCCATCGATTTAGGAAACTGTGTCGCTGATATTTATAATGCTGTACCTGATTTAGCGGAGGTTGACCCCGAAACAGACACAGAAGAGATTAACTTATTAACTTTATTAAATTCTTGTCGTACCAGTTCACGACCTGGTTTTTATTCTGAATGTGTCATTGCGGCAGCCAATGAAACTGATGAAATGAACCCTATCAGAGCGATGGATGTTTGTTTATCAGCGCAGGATTTTCCTCGCGATTTGTTTCCTGCATATAATGAATAATAAATGTCGTAAAAATCAGAAAAATATTGGGGGTCAACAGTAGTTGTCCCCTAACTTTATGGAGCTTTTTTCTATTAATTATTAACCCGTAATCATGAAATTATTATTAACTGCTATTGGTGGTCTATTAATGGGGTTGACAACGGCTCCTTTTTCTGCTCTTTATTTAGCTTGGATAGGATTGATTCCTTTATGGTTATTTACTGTATCCGATGATAATAATTATCATACAAATAGGTCAATATTTTTAAATATTCTAGTTAATAAAAAAACTTTAATCGCTTTCGTTTGGGGATTTGTCTATCATGGTTTTTCCCTATTTTGGATTACTGGTGTTCACCCCATGACTTGGATGGGAGTTCCTTGGTTACTTAGTTTATTAATTGCTATTTTTTGTTGGTTATTCATCACTCTTTGGGGAGCTATCTTAGTCACACTGTGGTCATTTATTTTTCGTTTATTTATCAATACTAAAATGAAAAATGGCAATCAATTATTGAACAGTAATTTATTCGGAGTAATTTATAGAATTATTTTTGGTGTAGCAATTTGGTGCTTATTAGAATGGCTTTGGAATCAGGGAGATTTGTGGTGGACTTCCTTATCCTATACTCAGAGTCCTAATAATTTAATTATTTTACAATTAACTAAATTGTCGGGTTATTCTATTATAACTGCCGCTATTGTTGGAATCAATGGGTTACTAGCGGAGTCTATCTTACTTTACCGGCAAAAGAAAAAACAATATTTACAATTAACATCAATGGCTTTTATAGGAATATTTTTACTCCATTTAGGAGGATTTTACCTGTATCAAAAACCCTTAATTAATAATGTAGATAAAGCTATCAACGTCGGTATTATTCAAGGAAATATTCCCAATACAATAAAACTTTATGCCGAAGGATGGAAAAAAGCCATTGAAGGTTATACCAACGGATACAAAAAACTTAGCAACAACAATGTTGACTTAATCATCACTCCAGAAACCGCCTTACCTTTCGATTTAGATTACATCACTAAAAATAGTTCGTTTTACCGTGCCATTTTAAAACAACAATTACCTGTAATTCTTGGTGCATTTGGCCGCCAAAATAAAAGCTATACTAATAGTTTATTCATGATTACAAAAACAGGAAATATAGTAAGTCGTTTTGATAAAGTAAAATTGGTTCCCCTGGGAGAATATATTCCTTTTGAAGATATTTTAGGAAAAATAATCGACAGATTATCTCCTCTAGATAGTCATTTAATAGCAGGAACAACCGAGCAAAAATTTAACACTCCTTTTGGTCAGGCAATCACGGGAATTTGTTACGAATCCGCATTTAGTGAGCATTTTCGCCGTCAAGCAAATGCCGGGGGGCAGTTCATAATCACTGCTTCTAACAATGCCCATTACAGCGAAATTATGCCCGCACAACATCACGCACAAGACGTTATTCGCGCCGTTGAAACCGATAAGTGGATGGCTAGAGCAACCAACACTGGTTATTCTGCTATTGTTAACCCCAAAGGAGAAACAATATGGATATCTGAGATGAATACTTATCAGTTACACCAAGGGACAATCTATCCTAGAAATAACCAAACTTTATATGTGAAATGGGGAGACTGGTTAACCTTGGGTTTAGGTATTATTGCAGGGATATTATGGTTAGCAAAAATAATTCTCTTATCAAAAAATTGGGTTTAAAACCCCGTGCTTCTAGCACGGCTTTTGTTGTT